>CAZPTG010000220.1:0-4364 GCA_964589355.1 uncultured Spirochaetaceae bacterium | reverse complement strand
AGATCCTATAATGATGCTTATACTGCCATTGTGAATAACAAATGGATATAACAAGAGTACAATAAGTATAGGTAATAAAAGGCCTATAATAATTCCAAAATATTCACAAAATTGTCTTGCCTTTACTGATAAAAAACTTTTCGCTATTAAAATAATGCTAGCTGCTAAAATTGGTAAAAATAATGGTGTTAGAAATAAATTATTCACAATCATCTTCTAGTCTCTGTTTTATAATTTCTATATCAAGGGATCCTGTTGTTTTATAAAGTCTTACAGCCATTGCAAGAGAAAGCGCAGTAACACATACCCCGATAACAATAGCTGTAAGCATAAGCGCTTGAGGTATCGGATCTACTATATTTTGTACTTTATTATCTATAATAGGGGCCTCATCTCCAATTCTACTAGCTTCTAAAATAAATAATAATACTACAGAAGATGTTAATAAATTTAGTCCAATAATTTTTTTTATTATATTTTTCATGCTAATTAGCCCGATAAAACCTGTTATAAAAATAAAAAAAATCAAAACTCGTTCAATGATCATTTTGGCCTCCCATCATAGCTATAATAACAGAAGCTAAGCTAGTTCCTACTTTTAATCCAATCATAATATTTAAAATAATAATTATGCTTGCTGAAATAAAAGTGTTATTTGTATCTATATTGCTGAAAAATCCATTAGGGAAAAAAACTACATATGTAGTTACTAAAATTAGGGATATAAATGAAAATGATTCAATTTTAAAGAGAACGTTAGTATTAGTTAGTTTTGATTTTACTTCAGTTCCTAAAGCTAAAAAAACAATTGCAGATGCTAGTATAACACCACCTTGAAAACCTCCCCCAGGAGATATATGCCCATATAGCATTACATATAATCCAAATAGTAAAATTATGGGACCAAGTTTTGACGCTACAACTTCTACTAGATTAGTTCTAAGAGAATTTTTTGCTCTTTTTTCTAATGGCAATTTAGAATAGGTTTCTATACTTTGTAATGATTGTTTATGTAAATTTGATAGTATAGACATTGTACCTATTATAGCGACAAATAATACTAATGTTTCTCCTAAAGTATCCAAAAGTCTATAGCCAAGATATATTGAACTAACAGTATTAGCTGCGCCAGTTTCATCAAGTGCCATCTCAAATAAATAATCTCTAGCTAAAGTCGGCCAACTAGTATTACTTATAATTATTGGTAATATTATAAAAAAAACAATAAAAGTTGTAATAAATATTTTAAAAAAGCTTCTTTTATTCATTATTTATCCTAGTCTTTTCTCTTAGTATGTCTAATTGCCCATACATATATTATTGTAGATACGCCAGCCCCAACGGCTGCTTCAGTAATAGCAACGTCTGGAGCTCTTAATAAAGTGAACAATAGAGCACTTAAAATACTAATAGCAGACAAAGCTATAATTGAATTTAGCAGATCTTTGGCTAATAGAGAAAATATTGATAAACAAAGTATTAAACTAAGTAATAATATATTCATAGTTTTTTATCCTTTTTTTGCATTGAGCGACGCTGATCATCTGCGTCTTTTGATTCCCAGATAAATTTACTTACAATTGAGCTACTAGTGGGAGCTGAAATTAGAAAGAAAATAATTATAAGTATAATACGAAAGGTTAGAGCTATAGATGGCGATAAAATTACTAATGCGATAAAGTATGAAAATACGGTTGTAGTTCCGCAAAGAGAACCTGCATGTAGGCGACTATAGGGATCTGTAAAACGAAAAATACCTATCATCCCAATAATACCAAAAGCAGTTCCTATTATAAAAAAAATAAAAGCTAATATTTCTTTAAAAATCATATATCATCCTTTTTATTTTTCAAAAATCTTGTAATTGCAAGGAACCCTAAAAATCCAAAAATATCATAAATGAGTGCCACATCAAGATATAGAACTCTTTTTGTTGATACCCCCCAAAGTACTAATAGTGCTAAAGTTATTGATGATAAAATACTCATAGCAACTAATCGATCACTTGAAGTTGGACCTATTAGTAATCGAATTATAGTAATAGTTGCAAATAGAACTAAAAAATATTTCATTCCTAAAAAAATAAAGTTTGTCACTTCCAAGCCTTTCCTAATGTTTTTTCAAAATTTCTTTTTATATTTTCTCCAGCAGCTTTATTGTGGATAGTACTACATAGTAGCCAATGAACTACAAGATGATCATCATTAAGGTCTAAAGTAAGGGTACCAGGTGTCATAGTAATAGAATTTGCTAATATTGTTCTTGCTATATTGGATCGAAGTCTTATTCTAAAGTGAACTATACGAGGGTTTGTGTTTCCTGTAAAAACTGCTCTAGAAACTTGAAAGCTTGATTTATAGATATTTGCTACTATTATTATCAAAAATAATATTAAGTAAAATGGATTAGGAATAATAAATTTTAGATTTACTTCATATTTTGGTAAGAATATATGGAAAGTTAAACTTGCTGTTATTAAAGAAGCAAACAAACCAAATATGAGTGTAAAAGTTTCTGTAGTTGCCGTAAATAAAATCCATATAACAAAAAGAAAGAGTGTAGTTAAAATAAATCTTAGAATTGCCCAAAGGCTTTCATAATTCACCTATTTCTCCTTTTGCTTAATCAGATTTAAAAATTGTTCACTATCAGTTGCATTCAAAAGGCTATCTCTAAAAGAAGATTGATTGAGAATACGAGCCAATCGGCTTAATATTTTTAAGTGGTAACTACTACTTTTTTGTGGACCAACTAATAAAAAGACAAGTCTAACCTTCTCTTTGTCTTGAGCTCCTAAATCAATTGCTGGGTTGATGCGTATAACTGCCATCAATGATTTTTTCATCAATTTACATCTAGCATGTGTTATAGCACATGCATTATTCATACAAGTTGTATGAAAACCCTCATTAATTGCTTTTCCCATCATTGATTTAGTAGCAATTTCTGGAATACTCTCACTGAGTTGATTTGTTAAAGTTTTAATAATTTCATCTATTGATTGCATTGGTTTATCAAGCAAAACACAAGACTCATCAATTAAAGAATAAATTCCATCCATGTTACTATACCTCTTCCTCTTCTTGAATTAACCCTACAGCCCAGTCAACAGGTACACTGAACATTATTCCTGCTCCTGTGTTTTCTAGTCCGCCAACTATTTCATCAACTAGTTCTTTAGCTTTTTTTAATACCTCATCGCTCTTAATAACAGAAAAGATAGTCTTATTGTAGGGTTTATTTCCTTTCATAAAATCTTTGAATTTGGAAAATAAAGGTACTTCATAGCTTAAAAATCTACCCATACCCTCAGAGTCGAGTATAGTTGAACCAGTAATACCGGCTTCCACATAAGCTTCCATTACTTCTTCTAATAACTCTTCATCATTCAATACAAATACTAAAAGTTTCATAATTATTTCCTACAATTCTTTACCAAGCTTATAGAAAATAATACCATACCATATTTTAGTGGTCAATTAAACTTTATGAAGGATAACTTGCCTAGATATTTACGCATCTAGATAGGCTATACGATTAAAGATACAGTATGTGAAAAATAGCTTATAGTGTATATTTCAAGTTGTACTTGAGATTTGCATCAAAATAATTTATCAGTAATTATGATAATACCATAGTGGTATGTAAAAGTTCCATCTGTAATATGATAAAAAAAAATAAAAGCAACAATCAATAAATTCAAAGTAAAAAAGATTTATATTGATGATTATGTAATTAAAAAACATCTAAATATGTGACTGTTTACTTTTTTATTGATCATGTGAGTCTTGATTGGATGGATGGTGTTAAAACAATTGCTTATGACAAGATTAGTGACTTTCAAGAAGCTTTTGAAGAAAAGTTTTCTCATATACAACCTGTATTCGATTTCTTTCATCTCCTCAAAAAAATAAAACAAGGAAATAATTGTAGCTATCTCAAAATTCCGTACTGAAACAAACTCAAAACAAGTTAACATAAATCACTCAAAACTGCCTGACATTAACACAAACTTACTGATGAAGCCTCATTTTGGTTTTTATGTGTTGCCAAATCTTTTACAAGTAGATTACAAAATCAGATTGATGTTTGAATTATTTTTTTGCTTTTAATATTTTAATTCACTTAATAATATTAAAATATATTTCTATAAGTAAAGTGAAAAATATGATAATATTGATAACACAAGTATAGGATTTTGAATTATTCATTAATGAAAACCTATTTTAAATAAGTTTATAAAAAGTCGCTATATTACAAATATTATCATTATTTTCTATTTCTTTCACTAATTTCTTAATTTATAATACTACCGTTAAATGAAGTGAAGTTCACTTAAAAAGGAGAAAATTATGAAAAAGGTT
>CAZPTG010000219.1:0-4382 GCA_964589355.1 uncultured Spirochaetaceae bacterium | reverse complement strand
ATGGACAAAGTCGCTTTCATCATACTTGGACATTATCACTTCCTTTTAAGAAAAATAATCTTTTTTTTTCTTGTAAGTAGTTGACTCAATTTTAACCATTTGGTATAGTCCTAATCGTTGCTTGGGCTGCTAGCTCAGTTGGTAGAGCAACGCCCTTTTAAGGCGTGGGTCAAAGGTTCGAATCCTTTGCAGCTCAACTTTTAATGTCTCCTTCGTCTAGTGGTTAGGACACCGGGTTTTCATCCCGGCAACACGAGTTCGACTCTCGTAGGAGATGTATCCAGTTCTTTATGAGCTGGATTTTTTTTTGTAAGGAGAAATTGATGAAATCTGAAATTCGTATAATTACAACCGGTGGTACTTTTGATAAACAATATAATCCAATTGAAGGACAATTAACTTTTGTAGATTCACAACTTCCTAAAATTTTAAAAGATTCGAGATGTACAACAAATATTACATTAGAATGTCCAATTGCTATTGATTCATTATACATGAAAGAAGATGAACGAGAAGAAATTGTTACTAGCATTTTTAATAGCTTTGAAGATAAAGTTATTGTTATCCATGGTACTGATACTATGACAAAAACTGCTGAATTAGCTAATAAATTAAGAGATAAAAAAGATAAACACACAATTGTTTTTACAGGTGCTATGGTTCCATATTCTCTAAAAGATAGTGATGCCGTGTATAATTTAGGATGTGCTCAAACAGCTGTTCAGTTATTGCCTCCAGGAATTTATATTTGCATGAATGGTAAAGTTTTTGAAGCTAATAACGTTGTTAAAGATAAAAAAGCTGGTATCTTTAAAACTATTGTATAACATCTTTTGCCACAAACAACACTTTATAAGTAAGCAAATATGTTATACCTATTCAAACATGCAACAAATTAAATTATAATCAATTCAATATATTTTTAATGTTTTTATTATAATTTTGTTTAACAAATAAATAAAATTATCAATATTTTTATGTTTTATATAATTTATAATTATAAATCATTGAAACTTAGACAAACTTATTATAATATATAGTGTATTAATGGTTAGGAGATACTTATGACAACAACTCAATTATATCAAATGATTGAAGAAGAAATGTTTGAAAAACATAAAGAAAGACCAAGGGTAGATTATGATGTATTTTTATCAAATTGGTTTGTAGAACACTGTATTGATACAGTATCAGATTATCCCTTAGATAAATTAAGATTTGTTTGCCCACAGAAATTCTTTACAACACTATTACATTGTGAAAGTGAAAAACATATAATTCTTTTAGCAACTTATTTTCTACCTGCTAATTACACTATTCCAGATCAAGTAATTAAAGATTTTGTAAATTACCCTGCAGAAACTTTTCATCCTAAACACCCAAAAATGAGTCAAAATGCGCTTTTTGAAAAAGCTTTATATGATAAAGATTACCACATCTCTATGACTATGGTTACAACTAGCAATCAATCTTTAGATGGAAGATCTTGGACAATGCTTAATCGCTTTAATAAAAAACTAGATACTACTTATGATTGTAGAATAACTGCAAGATACTTAGGGCTACAAAATGTTAAAACATTATATCAATATAATGAAGATCGTTTTGCATATGAAAAATTATTAGAACAAGAGTTAACTTTATAATTTAGTTCCTATAATTTTATTTTATTAATTAGATTAATTCAAAATCCAAGACAGTTTTGTTTTGGATTTTTATATTTTAAAGGATAATCAATGAATAATATAGATAATGAAATTAATAGCTTAAAAAATTATTTTAATGATAATAATACACTTTCATACCATTTTAGATTTGATAAATTAAAAAGATTACATACAGCATTACATACTTGGGAAAAACCCCTTTTAAATGCACTTAATAAAGATTTAGGTAAATCAAATGAAGAAGCTTATCTAAGTGAACTTGCTATAGTAAAACATGAACTAAATTATTTAATAAAAAACTTAAAATCTTTAATGAAAACAAAAAAAGTAAAAACACCTTTGATGCATTTTTATTCAAAAAGTTACATAGTAAATGAACCTTTAGGCACTATACTTATTATGAGTCCTTGGAATTACCCACTTTTATTAACCCTTTCTCCTCTTGCAGCTGCTATAGCTGGAGGAAATACAGCAATTATAAAACCATCACGATATAGTAAAAATACCTCACTTGTAATAAAAGATATGATCCATTCAATTTTTAGCAAAGACTATATCAATATATTTTTAGGTGGAGCAGAGGTTAATCAAAAAATATTAGAAAATAAATTTGATTTGATATTTTTTACAGGAAGTAAAAATGTTGGAAAAATAGTTATGAAAAAAGCAGCAGAGCATTTAACACCAGTTGTTCTTGAACTTGGAGGGAAAAGCCCTGTTTATGTAGATTCAAGTGCTAATATTAAAATAACTGCATCACGACTTGCTTGGGGAAAATTTTTAAATGCTGGTCAAACTTGTGTTGCTCCTGATTATGTTTTATGCAACAAAAAAGTATATCAAAAATTATTAATTGCTTTGAAGAATGAAATAATAAAAATGTATGGCGAAAATCCCTTATATAACAATGAATACGGTAAAATTATTAATGAAAAACATTTTAAGAGATTAATTCACTTACTTGATGATGGCAAATTATCTCATGGAGGATACATTGATCCAGAGTTGAAAAAAATATCACCTGCAATTGTTGTAAACCCTGATTTAAATAGTCCATTGATGCAAGAAGAAATATTTGGCTCAATTTGACCTATTATAAAAGTAGATGATTTTTCTCAAGCTATTTCCATAATTAAAGATAAGGATAAACCTCTAGCCGCTTATATTTTTAGTAAAAAAAGTTCTCAAATCGATTATTTTAATTCAAAGATTAGTTTTGGTGGTGGTTGTATAAATGATTGCATTATACATTTAGCTAATTCGAACCTACCTTTTGGAGGCATTGGTGAAAGTGGAATGGGATCTTACCATGGAAAAGAAGGCTATAAAACTTTTTCCCACAACAAATCAATTTTGAAAAAAAGCACATTAATTGATATTAAATTGAGAAAACCTCCTTTAAAAAATAAGATGAATAAAATAAAAAATCATATATAATATTTCTTGATAAATACTAATTTCGACCTTATGCTTAATATTAGGGGGTAAAAATGAAAAAATTTTACACAGTTGTGATTTCATTATTATTTATAAGCATTAATTTATTTAGCGCAATTAATTTCGCTCAAGTCGATGATTTATATATAAAAGATGAAATTGATCAAGTTCAAGATATTTTAGATGATAATCTAAAAAATGCAACAACTAACAAAGATAAAGCTGAAATATATTGGAGAATTTCACGAAATTTAATAAACTTAGGTGACAAAGCTGAAAGTGATAGTGAAAAACTTAATTTATTTAATAAAGGTTTGGACTATGCTCAAAAGTCAATCGATACATACGATAATTTTAATGCACATCTATGGAAATCTAGTAATATTGGTAGAATTGGACAAACAAAAGGAATATTAAAATCTTTATCAGCAGCAAGTGATATGAGAAAAGATTTAAAAATAATACTAAATGATTTTAAAGAATTAAATTCTAGTGAAACTTGGTATGTACTAGGAGAATTATATACAGCTGTTCCTGGAGGCTTTATTTCCTTTGGTAATGATAATTATGGAATATCATATTATCGAATAGCTGTAGATACGATACCCAATAATGTTATTTATCCAAACCATTATAAATCATTAGCTCAAGCTTTATATGATAGAAATTGGAGCAAAAATAAACGAAGAAAAGAATTTAAAGATATAAATTCTAATTGGGAAAGAGAATCTTTAGTATATGAAAAATATGCTTATTATGAAGGAATAGAAAAAGGCAATAATACTCCTTATTATTCTTCTGTTGCATTAAATAAAATGAGTGATAGACAAGAAGCTGTAATGTTGCTAAATTACGCAATTGCAAAATTTAATGTTTACTCATATCATACTGATAGTGCAATTGAAGCTATTGATGAAGTAAAAAAACTTAAATCACAATGGACTTAATTATAATAGAATAGCAAGAAAAGGTTTAATTTTTTATTAAGCCTTTTTTTATTGTTATACAATAAATTAACTAATTGAAAAAATTAAATTTTTCTGCTAATCTAACGTAGATTTTTATAAAAAACAAATATTATTAAAAATATAAAAACATATTAATTTTTAGGAGCAAAAACGATAATCGTTTAACAAATTATGATTGCAAACAAAACAAGAAATATAGGCATTATGGCTCACATCGATGCTGGAAAAACTACTACTACAGAAAGAATATTATATTACAGTGGAGAAAACCACAAAATTGGTGAAGTAGACACTGGCAATGCTACTATGG
>CAZPTG010000218.1:0-4414 GCA_964589355.1 uncultured Spirochaetaceae bacterium | reverse complement strand
GAATATAATCCCTTACACCAGTTCCATCAGGAGTTGGATAATCATCACCAAAAACCGATAATTTTTCCAATTTACCAACAGCAACTTGACAAATATATGGCATCAAATTATTTGGAATACCTACAGGATCTTCACCAATTAATCCAGATTCATGCGCACCTATAGGATTAAAATATCTCAATAATACAACATCCATATTTTTATTTGCAGCTGCAAAATCAATTAAAATTTGTTCAATCATATACTTAGTCCAACCATACGGATTTGTACATCCTGTTGGCATGCCTTCTTTTAAAGGTACAGTTTCTGAAAGACCATAAACTGTAGCAGAAGAACTAAAAACAAATTTATTAACATCATACTCAATCATTAACTCACAAATAGTTAAAGCTGAATCAATATTATTTCTATAATATGCTAAAGGTTTTGAAACCGATTCCCCAACAGCTTTATAACCAGCAAAATGAATTACAGCATCTATTTTATTTTCTTCAAAAATAATTCTTGTTGCCTCTTTATCACATACATCTACTTCATAAAAAGGAATTTTTTTACCAACAATTTGCTCCACTCTATTTATAGCTTCTTTTTGACTATTATAAAAATTGTCAACAATAATTGGTTCATGATTGGCTTTTACCAATTCAATACAAGTATGAGAAGCAATATATCCTGCTCCACCAGTTAATAAAATTTTCATATCTACCACCTTGTAAATTTATTTTATCTATTTACATTGTCTAGTATATTTCTCTTTTTGTTAAGAGTTATATATCTATTTTTTTTGCACAATATTCTATTTTAGACAATTCAAAGAAAAATAAACTCGAATTTTTCTTGAAAATTACTAATTTATAAAGTATTTTCAATATATGAATTATTACTGCGTTGCATGCAAAGTATCAAAAGAAGAAAATGTTATAAATGATATTAAACTTTATTTAACTAAAATTTTAGGAATTAAATCGATTGTAGAAATTATATTCCCAACAAAACAATATAGAGTAAAAAAAGGTAATAAAAAAGAAAAAATAACTAAACCTTTAACCCCAGGATATTTATTTATAAAATCAGAAATAGAATTAGATAAATTTTCTAGAGAATTTAGATCAATTAATGATTGTTATGGACTAGTTCAAAGTAAAAGAAATGATGAAAAAGAAAAAAATGTAATTTTTAAACTTCAAAAAGAAGATTTAGAATATGCATCTTGGATATTTTCAAATAAAGGTAATATTACACCTTCAAAGATTACACTAGAAATAGGTCAATTTGTTAATGTAATATCTGGTCCTTTAGCTACCTTTAACGGCAAAATAATTAAAGTTGATAAAAGAAATAACAAAGTATGTATATATTCAGAAAATTCTGGAACTCTTCAAAAAGTATGGGTACCTGTTGAAATAGTAAAAAAAGAAGATTTAAACGAAAATGATTTTATATTAAAAGAATTTTCTAAAGTTTATTAATAATATAAAGACTACTAGATTGTAATAGATACAATCTAATAGTCAAAATATTTTAGTTTTCTTTAATATAAGCTGTTCCAAGTTTTGCAGGAACATTAAATGATTTTCTACTAATTGTTAATACAATTGTTAAAATATAAGGTAATGCAATAAACAATTCATTTGGAAGGAAAGTAGATGCTCCAGATTGCATTAAAATAGCAAAAGCCTCTGCTAAACCAAATATTATTGTACCAATGAAAGCTCCAATTGGATTCCAGTTACCTAAGAAACATATAGCAAAAGCAATCCAACCTCTTCCTCCAATAATATTGGTAGTAAACATTCCTAAATATCCTATTGAATAAAACGCTCCGGCAACTCCACACATTAAACCTGAAACCATAACAGTAACAAATCTTACTTTTGAAACATTAATACCAGAGACATCAACTGCTTCTGGATTTTCACCTGTCGATCTAACCACTAAACCAAGAGAAGTTTTGTACATTATAAAAAAGCCTAAAGGAACTAAAATATACATAATATATGTCAATATATTTTGATTAAAGAAAATAGGACCCAAAAATGGTATTTTTGATAACAATGGTAGAGCAATTTTTTGTAAAGGTTCTACTGTTAAAGGAGATAAAGGAACTCCAAAAACTACTCTATGTAAAAATGCACATAATCCAGCAACTAAAATATTTATAGCAGTTCCTGTAACAATTTGATGTTGTTTTAATGTTACACATAAATATGCATATAACATTGCAACTAATAATCCAGCAAACGATGCAAATAAAAGCCCCATAGCTAAACTACCTGAAATATATGCAGTTGTAAAACCAGCCCAAGCACCCATTAAGAAAATACCTTCAATAGCGGTTACCATCATACCAGTACGTTCTGAAAAAACTTCAGATATAGCTCCAAATAATAAAGGGGTACTCATCATTATTGCGCGTGATAATAAATTAACTAACATTACTTATCCCCCTCTAATAATAATTTTTTTTCTCTATTTACTTCCAATTTATTTCTAACAAAATAGGAAATAATAACAAATACCATTACAAAGCCTTCCATTAAATCAATAATACTTGAAGGCACTCCTGAAATTTGGCCCATTATAGTTCCCCCAACTTGTAAAGCACCAAAAAGAATTGATGCAAAAATAATCCCAATAGGATTTGCATTTGCTAAAATTGCTATACCAATACCAATTGCCCCGATTGAAGGATTAAAACCTTGTAACAACATATGCTGAACACCATTTACTTCTGTAACACCAGCAAGTCCGGCTAAACCACCACTTACAAAAAAAGCAAAAATAAAAACAAGTTCAGGATTTACACCACTCATTCTTGCTGCTTCTTGATTTTGCCCAACTGCTCTAATCCTAAAACCTAAAGTAGTTCTATATAACAAAAGCCAAATTAAAATAGCAACAACAATAGCTAAAATAAAGCCAAAATGAAGTCTTGTATGTGGTACAATTTTAAACAACCAAGTACTTTTTGCTAGTGAATCAGTTTGAGGATATTCTCCCTTAGATTCTATTAAAACAGTTCTTAGTAAATAATTCATAAAATTTAGTGCAACATAAGTACTCATCATACTAATTAAGAATTCATTTGCTTTAAACCTTGATTTAAAAAAGCCTATTAAGCCTCCCCAAATACCACTAAAAAGAAATGAAAATATAATAGCTAAAACTATTGCAATAGGATGAGGTATCAACAATGATATTGATGCAGCTGTTAGAGCTCCTATATAAAATTGACCTTGAGCTCCTATATTAAAAAGACTTGCTTTAAAAGTAAAAGCAAAAGCCAAAGATGTAAAAATTAAAGGTGTTGCTTTTACAAATATTTCGCCAATTGTATAACCATCTCTGAACATTGAGGAAAATAATAATGCAAAAACTGAAATAGGATTTTTGCCTAAAAATAAAATCATTATTCCACTTAAAAATAAACCCATAATAACAGCTAAGAAGCTTGTAATCAGAATATCACGAGTCTTTTTATCCATCTATTTATCCCCCTGCTTTTTATAACCAGCCATTAACAAGCCAATTTTTTCACTATCCAAATCTGATGTCTTATAAATACCTTGTATTTCACCTTTATAGAAAATAGCAACTCGATCACACAAAGCAAAAATTTCAGATAATTCAGTCGATACTAGCATAACAGCTTTTTCGTTTTCTTTTTCATTTAATATTGAAGAGTGAACGTTATTAATTGCTCCTAAATCTAAACCTCTAGTAGGTTGATCAAAAATAATAAAATCACCACAATTCTCAACTTCTCTACCAACTATTACTTTTTGTTGGTTTCCTCCTGATAATTCTTGAGCCAAAGAAGCAGGTCCTGGAGCTTTTACATTAAAATTAGTTAATATTTTATTAGTTTTATCATTTAATTTCTTTCTATCTATTAAACCATGCTTTTTCCAATACTTAGAATAACTTGTTTTTAATAAAATATTTTCTGCAAGAGTCATAGACATTACCATACCATATCTATGTCTGTCAGAAGGTACATAGCCAAGACCTAAAGCAATCCTTTCTTTAATAGAATAATTAGTTATATCTACATCATTTAATAAAACAAAACCTTCATCTGGTTTCATTGCTCCGCAAATAGACATACATAATTCTAGTTGACCATTTCCTGAAACTCCTGCAACACCAAAAATTTCACCTTTATGTATATCAAATGAAACATCGTTAATAACAGGAATCCCACTTTTACTCTTAAGACTCATATTTTTTATACTTAAACAAATTTCATCACTATAATTGAGTGAATCATCTCTCTCTACTTGCTCAAAAGAACCTTCAATCATCATTTTTGATAATTGATATTCATCTGTTTTATCTTTTTTTACATTGCCATAAACCATACCTGATCTCATAACAATTATTCTATTTGCAACAGACATTACCTCTTTTAATT
>CAZPTG010000217.1:0-4417 GCA_964589355.1 uncultured Spirochaetaceae bacterium | reverse complement strand
CTAACAAGTGGAAGATGTTACTTCAATGTATTAGAAAAAGAAAGACGAGGGGACTATTTAGGATCAACAGTTCAAATTATCCCCCATGTAACAAATGAAATAAAAAACTTTATATATTCAGTTGAAGCCAATACAAATGCTGATATTGTTATTACTGAAATAGGAGGAACAACAGGGGATATTGAATCTCAACCCTTTTTGGAAGCTATAAGACAAGTAAGTCATGAAGTAAAAAAAAATAACTGCTTATTCATTCATGTTACTTTAGTTCCTTTTTTAAGTGGCAGCAATGAACATAAAAGTAAACCAACTCAACACTCAGTAAAAGAATTAATGACAACAGGTATTTTCCCTGACATTATAGTAACTAGAAGTGATATGCCTTTAGAGAAATCAATAAAAGATAAAATTGCTCTATTTTGTAATGTAAAAAAAGATTGTGTAATTGAAAACAAAACTTTAGATGTATTGTATGAAGCTCCATTAATGTTACATGAAGAAAAATTAGATGACATAGTATGTCGAGAATTAAATTTAGAACCTAATGAATGCAATCTTGAAAAGTGGAATAAAATGATTGACAACATTAGAAAATCAAATAAAGAAATAAATATTTCTCTAGTTGGAAAATATGTTCAACTTCATGATGCATATTTATCTGTTATGGAAGCTTTAAAACATAGTGCATGGGAAATTGGTTGCACAGTAAATTTATCTTGGATAGATTCTGAAACACTTACAAAAGATAATATAGATAAAAAGCTTGGAAATTGTGATGGCATTATTGTTCCTGGAGGATTTGGCAATCGTGGAATTGAGGGAATGATTCTAAGTGCTACATATGCTCTAGAAAAACAGATTCCATACTTTGGAATCTGTTTAGGAATGCAAATTGCTGTTATGAGTTTTGCAAGAAAAGTTTTAGGCTGGGAAGATGCTAATTCAAGTGAATTTAATAAAAAAACAAAATACCCTGTTATTGCTTTAATGGAAGAGCAAATTGGGATTTCAGATATGGGTGGAACTATGAGACTTGGTGCATACCCTTGTAAGCTTGTAGATAATACAATCCTAAAAGATTTATATAAAAATGAAGATGTTATTTATGAAAGACATAGACATCGCTATGAATTCAATAATAATTTTAAAGAAGAATTATACAATGCAGGATTAACTATAACAGGCATAAGCCCAGATAATACTTTAGTTGAAGCTATTGAAATCAAAGATCATCCTTTCTTTTTAGGGGTACAATACCATCCTGAATTTAAATCTAGGCCTAACAATACAAATCCATGTTTTAATGGCTTTGTTAAAGCAATAAAAAATTATAGATATAAAAACCTATAATAATCAAAAAAAATTCAACTCCAAAGTTAAAAAAAATTACTTTGGAGTTTCTTTTATAAGTCAATTATAATTGTACCTTGATAATTATTAGAATCAAAAATAATATAAGGAATTTCTAAATGAAAAGCACCTTTTTTAATCCAAGGTAATAATATAATTTCATCAATCAATATCTGCTTACGCATATAACCATTTGCACTAAATTTATTTATATAAACAGCATTAGGTTTTAATTTTTCATTCTTTAATATTATTTGAGTCTTTTTTGAAAAAGCTTGATCTAAAGTCAGTATATTAACAAGTTCATCATCAAATGCTATAACTTTTGCTTGAGACAACAATATAATTATTTCATCATCACTTTTATTATTAATAACTAAATCAAAATATTTATTTTCATTATTTTCAATATTACATTTTACACTTACATATTGATCTTCATAATTATATTTCTCAATATTTGTACTAGAACAAGATACAAAGAAAAATATTAATAAAATAAAAATTATATTATTTTTAAACTTCATCATATATACTATCCCATATTAGATTTTACTTTCATCCATATTAATTGATAAAGAAAGGTGTTCTGGTAAAAGTTTTCGATAATTAATCTTTGAAGCATCAAACATTTTTTTTGAAGCTATGGTATTATCAGATTCTTTATATTTGTCACTTAAATATACAACATTTTTTATACCACTTTGAATTATTGCTTTTGCGCACTCATTACAAGGAAATAAACCAACATAAAGCGTACAATTATTTAAATCTCTACTTAAACTATTCAAAATCGCATTTAATTCAGCATGACAAACATATGGGTATTTAGTATTTAACCAATCGCCCTTTCTCTCCCAAGGCAGATGATCATCACTACATCCAATAGGAAAACCATTATACCCAATTCCAACAATTTTATTATTTTCATTTACAATACAAGCACCTACTTGAGTATTTGGGTCTTTAGATCTCATCCCGCTTAAAACGGCTATGCCCATAAAATATTCATCCCAACTGATATAATCATCTCTTTTGCTCATCAAATACCCCTTCTATAAAATTTATAATATTATAAGTCAACTCTTCTCTCACAGAATAGTATAACAATAATACATGCATTGTATGCTTAAATCCATTCATCTTTATAATTTTTGCTTCAAAATGTCTTGAATTATTTTCTTTCGCAATTATTGAAAAATTAAAAAAAGGAACTGTTTTATCTGTAATATTATGAATTACAAACATAGGACAAGTAATGTTTTTTAAATCTTTTCTTATCTTTTTCTCAGCTTTAATGAAACTCATAGATTGTTTTAAAAATATACCAGAATAACCTATCCAATTATTATTATTATCGTTATTTGATTCTTCATTAACTCTATTACAAATTGAAGGATTAAAAGTCTTTTTAAATATAGATATAAACCTTGCAAAATAAAAATAAAAATTAGTTATTTTTCTATCTCTTATCAAACTGTTATAAATGACAGGTGCACTTATTGGAATTATTGCAGTTGGTTCTAAATTAGTATTACAATATTTTTCACCTAATTTTAAAGTAATTGAACCACCCATACTAATTCCAACAATGATAACATTTTCATATTCTTTTCTTATTTTTTCATATTTTAATGATATATAATTAAACCAATCACTGAAAGTTGTTTTTTTAAAATCGTCAACACTAGTTCCAAAGCCAGGTAATAAATATGCAAAAGCATCATAGCCTTCTTCAAAAAAACTATGAGCAGAATATTGATACACATTTGGAGTTGATAAATATCCATGAATCATAAAAACAGCTGTATCTTTTTTTATTTCATGTTTTAAAATAATACTTTTACATTTATCAGAAAACACTTTATTATCATCAACTTCAATGATTTTGCTACTTTTATCATTAAAAAAAATAAGAGTCGCACTCCAAAATAAAACTAAAATAATAATACCGATAATAATTAAAGAAACAATCATAGAATTATCATACTATATAAATGGCAAAATAAACAATAAAGAATTAGCATACTATATCAATGAAGAATCGTTTTTTATTTGTTTCAAAAATAACGATAAAGCCATAAGCATTACACCATTATCATATAATGGATCAATTCCCATTTTATCAATTACTTCTTCAACAGGAACACTTACAACATCTAATTGCTCAGTTCTATCCAAATTTTGTTCTTTTGAAATTTTAAATACATCTTTTGCCAAATAAAAATTGGCACTATTAGCCATAATTGCTGGATTAGGGTTAATTTTTGCTAAGAAAATCATCTCCTCAGTAGATAAAGCTGTTTCTTCTTTTAATTCTCTAAACGCACTATCTAAAGCATCTTCCCCTTTATCAACCATACCTGCAGGAAACTCTCTAACAATTTTTGAACTACCATGTCTAAATTGTTGTACCATAACAAAACAAGGTATATTATTATCATCAATATACCAAGGAATTATAGTAACCCAATCAGGAGAATCTAAGGTGTAAAAATTTCCTCTTACACCTTCTTTTGATTCTCTCAAGTTTTTAACCAAATCAAAAATTGGAGTATTTAAAACAGTTTCACTGTTTTTATCATCCCAAACTAAATGATTAAAATCTTCAATATTTCCAATATTAAATTTATCTTTTTTCATTAACTCTCTTTTCTTGAATTACAATTACTTGAACAAGAAGCGCAAGATGATGGTGAACATTTAGAAGTATCTTTATAATCTGTATCTTCATTAGAAACTTGAACTCTTTGATTCAAAAATTCTGCAATTTCTTTTAAAGCTTTTGTACTTGCACTATCCGGCTTATTAGTTAACGAGCTCAAACCAGAATCTTCAAACTCTCTCAAATGTATTTCTAAAGGAATGCTTCCTAAAAATGGAGTATCCATTTCTTCACACATTTTTTGACCGCCACCTTTTCCAAAAATTGGGATTTCTTTGCCACATTCAGGACAAATTAATCCACTCATATTTTCTATAACACCTAAAACAGAAACCTTTAATTTTCTAGAAAAATTAACACTCTTTCTTGCATCAAGAACAGCTACATCTTGAGGAGTTGTTA
>CAZPTG010000216.1:0-4441 GCA_964589355.1 uncultured Spirochaetaceae bacterium | reverse complement strand
TTTATTATCCTTATATCCTAAATAAACAATCCAAACATATGCTAGTGTCTTTGGAATCATTAATGTCCCTATTAGTGGATATATTGGAGATAGAATTACTACAGGAATATAAAATCCAAAAGATAAGCTAATTGCTATCCACATATTAGAATAAAGATCATTTTTATTATTTTTTGTTTCTGTTAAAAATAATATAATAATTATTATTCCTAATATTAAGAAAGGTATATTTCTATAAATTGCCCAAGAATATGATTTATTTAATAAAGTCCATTGATTTTGGGGTAGCATAGATAGGAGTATTCTAATAAAAGCTAATGAATAAATGAAATAATCTAACAATTTAGTATTTGTTTTATTATATCTAATTTTGAAAATTTTGTATAAAATTATATAAAAAATAGTCATTGTAATAGAAGTAATCATTTGACCAATTCCTAAAGCAACAATATTAGATGCAAAATCATTTGTTAGTATTGAAATAATTCTAGGAACTAGATGAAAAGAATCACCAAATCCTAATACTATAGCCATTATTCCAAATAATTTATGCTCATAATTTATAGCGTTTTTGTAAATAATAATTCCTAAAATAATAACTGATATTAGATATATAATATCAAATAATGATTCAAAAAGAGCTGACATAGTTTTATCCTTTTATAAAATAAGAGTTAATGATGAGAGTTAATGTTTTATGGTTTGTTTTATTATTCGAAATGTCATTAATTATTGTATCAAATATTAAATTGACAATATCATCTAGTTGTAAATCACCAAAAGATACATTATATCTTGCATCTTCAATTATGCTATTTTTAATTATTTGTTTTATATCTTTTTGATAATTTTCCATTTTTTCAAAAGCTTTATTTATTTTTTTATTACTGAAAAGTTTAGAATGATTTAATAAACCATCTGTTGGTTTATTGTTTTTATATAATATATAATAAATGCTGTATATTGTATCTTCTAAGTTATTTTGGATATTATTATTAATTTTTTTTATGATCTTATCCCAAGAGTCACAAGCAATTTCTAATAATATTTCTGATTTGTTATCATAATATTTATAAACTGAACCAATAGAAACATTTGCTTCTTTTGCAATATTTCTGATTGATAAATTATTTAAACCATCACGTTTTAATATTAATTTTGAAATTTTTAAAATTTTATCTTTTGAAATATCTTTTGTATTCATATATTTTAATCCTTAAGTAAAGTGAACGTTGTTCACTTTACTTAATATAATCTACACTAATTATATTGAGTTGTCAAATAATTAATTAAACAATTGATAGAGATTGAAAAAAACTTAGGTCCGAAAGATATCGTCCTAAGCTTTTTTTTTGATATTAAATAATTTTAATGTCTTTTTCTTTTTTTATTACTATTACCATATTTCTTCTTTGAAGAACTTGGTTTTTTAGTATCCCAATCATCTACATGATAAGAATCTCTTCCATAAGGCTGTTCATCATTATTTCTTTTTCTAGATGGACGTCTACTTTCGCTTCTTCTTGAAGATGATTTTTTGTTTCTAGAAAGATGTTTACCATTAGGATTATCTGGTTTAGCTCTTGAAACTAAAGGTTTTGAACCATTATGGCTCTTATTAATAATTCTAATAATATCTTCTGCAACTTCATATGGAGCAGATACAAAAGAAAATTCATCTCGTACAGTAACATCTTGAATATCTTCATTAGTAGCTTTTGTTTTATCTAATAAATATGAAACTAATTCACGTTTACCAAGACCATCTTTTCTGCCTCTAGCAATAAATAATCTAGTAAATCCATCATTATCATCTCTGAATTTTGGAGACATTTCATTTTTTCTAGATTTTCTAGTAGGGGTTAAATCCTTATACTTTCTTTCATCTAGAGCATCTTTATAAAAATGACTTAAAACAGAGGCTAATACTTGTTCACTGTCATGAGATTCAAGCATTGTTTTAGCTAATGATAAGAATTGATCATTATCAGCATTGTTTGTAAGTAGTGATAATAATTCAGCTTCAATTCTATCTCTTCTAATAGATACAACATCTTTTGCTGCAGGTACGTTTTCTTTTCTGATATCAGTTTTTGTAACTCTTTGAATAAATTTAAATTTTCTAAATTCTGAAGGTGTAATAAATGTGATAGCAGTACCCATCTTTCCAGCTCTACCTGTTCTTCCTATACGGTGTATATATGCTTCAGGAGCTTGAGGAATGGAATAGTTGATTACATGGGTTAAATCATTAATATCAATACCTCTAGCTGCAACGTCAGTTGCTGCAATAATACTAATTTTATGATTTTTCATCTTATTTAAAATCTGTTCTCTTTGTTTTTGTGATAAATCTCCATGAAGAGCTTCAGCATCATAGCTTCTATCTTGAAGTTTTTTACCAATATCATCACATTGAACTTTTGTTCTGCAAAAAACAATACCATAAAAAGCTTCTTCCATATCAATAATTCTGCACAAAGCTTCTAATTTATCGCTTTCTCTTACTTCAAAATATATTTGATCTGTTAACTCATTAGTTAAATCTTTATTTTTAACTTTAACAATTTTTGGATCATGCATAAATCTTGAAGCAAGATTCATAATTGGTTTTGGCATAGTTGCAGAGAAACATAACATTCTTTTTTCTTCTGGGGTTTGAGCTAAAATATTTTCAATATCTTCAATAAATCCCATATCAAGCATTTCATCTGCTTCGTCTAAAACCATGAAATTAAGGTTAGATAGTTTTAATGATCCTCTTTTTAAATGGTCTTGTAATCTTCCGGGAGTACCAACTACTACTTGAACACCTCGTTTCAATTTTCTAAGTTGAGTATCGATTGATGCTCCACCATAAATTGAGGCAACATCTAATTTTTTAGTTCCTCTAAAAGAAGTAATCTCATCTGCTACTTGAATAGCTAATTCTCTTGTTGGTGTAAGAATTAAAGCTTGAACAGCTTTTTTTGATGGGTCAACGATTTCTAAAATAGGAAGACCAAATGCTGCGGTTTTCCCTGTACCTGTTTGTGCTTGACCAATAACGTCTATATTTTCTTTTAATAAAAGTGGAATACATTCTTCTTGTATCTTAGTTGGTTCTTCAAAGCCTTTTCTCTCTAAGGCTATAAGGGTTTCTTCGCTTAAACCCAATTCTTTAAATTTTGTTAAATCTGGCATGTAACTCCTATATTGTACATTATAATTACTTCGCTTGTAATTATGTAATAAATTTCTTTGTAATCCGAATTAAATAAAGCATATATGGTAACAAATTACAACCATAGTTACCATTTATTATATACTTTTTCTGCAAATCCTAGATGATTGTTCAAAACAATTATATCATTGTTATCTAGAACAAGTTTTCCATTGTACTTTCCAAATACTTGATGTTGATCGCTTTTAATAAGCCCATAATTGAAATGGCCAACTCTATCAATCATAGGGGTAAATGTCAATTTTAATCTACCTTCATTATCAAATAATTTCCAATCTTTTTCTAAAAAGTTTTTTGGGATATCGAAAGTAACAATATCTAATTTGTGAATTACATTGTTAAAAAAAATTGCATTCTCACTCGCTTGTGATCTGTCACTAAAGCCATATCCTAAATTAAATCCTAAAGTATCGTTATTTAAATAAGAAGATAAACTAGCCCAATACCAAGTATTTTTGTAAGTCCATCTTCCTCTTCCCCAATCAAGAGTAGCAAAAGTAGAAGAAGAGTCAACGTTTTCTATATCATGTCCTCGTTTAACTTTTCCACTAACTCTCATACAATTAATTTTTTCATTTAAATAAAATGCTTTCCTATTTTCAATCCAACTTGTTGCTATATTCATAGATTCCATATCTGTCTCTTGTATTAAATCAATATCTACATCAAGACCAATACTGTTATCTGGTAAAACAAGGGTGGGGGAACTAAACATTAATTTTCTTTTATTACCTTTTTTAATAAAGCATGCTCTTAATTCTTTATAGCTTTTTGTAACATAACTATCGTCAATTGAGTTATTAGATAATTTTATATGCTTAAAAGGTAAAAGAGTCACTTTATCAATTTGAGATACTTTTTGTAAATTAAAATCTATATATGCAATTGAAACTAAAGTAGAATAACCTAAATCACTAACTGTAACTGAAATCGTATAACCTTTATTTTGGTTTGTAATAGCATAATAATCCCACTCTTTTATTCTATACTTATTAGCTTTTATAGATTCTTTGTTATAGTTAAATAAAGGATGTCTTGCCCAACCTTCAGAATTAAGAAATCCCTTATTAGTTAGAAGATTAATTTGATTTTTAATTTCTTTTTGCATATTTCAAATCCCTTAAATATATAATACAACTTTATTAAATTTTAATAAATAGAAAAAGGGACTGAATATAAATTCAGTCCCAAAGTTAACATATTCTAAATAAGTTTTAT
>CAZPTG010000215.1:0-4485 GCA_964589355.1 uncultured Spirochaetaceae bacterium | reverse complement strand
AGTAAGTCCATCTATCTCTGGCATTCTTATGTCCATCAAGATAATATCAATATTATCTTTCTCATCATTTGTTTTCATAAAATCAAGGGCTTCTGCGCCATTTGATGCAGAAAATACTTCAATCCCTAATTTCTCTAGTATATTTTTAATGATTAGTTGATTTAATTTATCATCCTCAACCGACAAAATTTTAAATCCATCGTATCTAACAACTTCATATTTCTTACTTACAAGCTTAACCTTTGCAACTTTATTTAATATATGATTGTATAATTCAGACCTGAATATGGGTTTTTGTATAAAGGTTGTAACAATATGATTGTTCTGTGCTCTCAATTCATCAAGATCGTAACTGGAAATCATTATAATAATAGCTCCATTATTAAGCTCTTTTACTCTTTTTGCTAATTCAAATCCATTTATTTCTGGCATCTTAAAATCAAATAAGTAAAGAGAAAATTCTTTTGGATTCTTCTTAATATATTGCAAGGCTTTCAACGAAGAAGTAAATCCTTTATTTTTAACATTCCACAAATCAAATATTTTAGATAGATATTTGATAGTATCAGCATCATCGTCTACAATTATAGCTCTCTGATTATCAAGATTTTCACTTAATTCTTCTTCATTTTCTGATATCTTCAAAGGAAGGGTTACTGAGAACTTAGATCCAACACCTACCTCTGTTTGGATATCAATTTTACCATTCATGGCTGTTATAAGATGTTTTGTAATAGGCATTCCAAGACCAGATCCTCCATGTGTTCTTACAACACTTGCATCAGCTTGTTCAAACGGGTCAAATAATTTCGAAATCATTTCATTATCTATTCCACAACCAGTATCTTGTACTTCAAAAATTAAATTAGTTGTTTTACTATCAAGTCTTTTTTCTTTTACAGTTAAGGTTAAAGATCCTTTTTCTGTAAACTTCAGTCCATTTGATAATAAATTTACTATTATTTGACGAATTCTATATTCGTCTCCTACCAATCCTTCATCTTGAACCACATCAAGGAGAACCTTAAAAGTCAAACCTTTCTTTTTTGAAAGATTATAATATGTATCTGATACAGAATAAATAAGATTTTTTACATTAAAATCTTCATTTGCTAACTTTAATTTACCTTTTTCAATTGCAGACATATCCAATACATCATTTATTAAAGTAAGGAGTATTTTGCTAGATTCATAAATTTTATAGGAATAATCTAGTACAACTTTTTTATCATTAATATTTTCTATTAATAAATCATTCAAACCAATAATTGCATTAAGGGGCGTTCTCAGTTCATGCGATATTGTAGAAAGAAATTCAGTTTTTGCATCTGATTTTGAATTTGCTATGAGTTCAATATCTTTTGCTTTATTTTTTATCTCTGCCTTCTTTCGTTGGCTGTATATTATAAAACAGATAAATAATCCCAAAACAGATACTATACTATAGAATAGATATAGTATCTGTTTGTCTTTTTCATAATTAAAGGTTGCATCTGCAAATAAATCAGATTCAGGGATTCCACAACCAATTATCCAATTATAATCTTTATACAACTTAGCATAGGAATACTTATATTCAATCTCATCATTTAAATAGTTTTTGAAATAATACTGATAATAGAGTTCCCCTTTTTCTTTTATCCCTTTAAGTTCCACCAAATCAGGATATCCTCCTGAACTATCAGGAAGATCTGTTGTTATAACTCGTCCTTCGGTATCTGGAAAAGTAGGGTGAACAAAAAGGAATGCGTAATCGTCCCCACCTTCCCAATTAACTACTTCATTTATCCAAATATATTCATTACCAGCGATTGGATTGAGGACTAAAGTATCATGGACTATTTTTCTAACAGCTTCTTCATCATTATATTTTCTATAGGTATCAATTTTAAAAATCATTGAATTAACTTCAGTATAAATTCTCTCCTGTCCTTCTTCTAATAATTTAGCTTTAAAATCTGTATAGTTTTTCTCTACAAACAAATAAATAAAAAAGCACAAAAATAACGAAACTGTTAATACGGCAAAATAAATAAGAGAACTTCTAAGATATTTCATTTTTTTACTTTTCTTAAATATATTTTAAATATTAACATTTTGAATATTTAAATAAGAATAAGTTTCTCCTTTTTATAAGATTTTTATATTATTAAATTACTTATTTATTATAAATGATAAGAACCTATATAACAAGTTTGTTCTAAATATTTCCCTTTTAGTGTATTCTCAGATGCAGAAAGGATAGGATATACTTAGATTGTAACAATTATTTAGATAAACTTGCTAAGAATAATTTTATAAATTCGTTAATGCTCACATACCCTATCCCTTCATTCAATTATCTTTTAATTCTTCCATTTAGGAAGTTGTTCTTTTTTTAAAAGAGAATTTATTGAAAAGCCTTCATGACTTTCTACCTTATCTACATTCCAAGAAGAAAGATCTTGACTAAAAGAGGGAGCTTCATAAAACATTCCATCCATTGATATAACATTACTCATATCCCAAGCAGATAAATCACTATTAAATTTATCTGCTTTATAAAACATTGCACTAGTATCAACAACACTTTCTGTATTCCACTGAGAAATGTCTCCATTGAAATTTGATGCACTTACAAATAAACCACCCATATAATTAACATTACTAACATCCCATTCTGAAATATCGCCATTGAAGCTTTGAGCTCCAGCAAACATTTCTTCAATATTTTTAACATTACCAACAGCCCAGGATGAAATATCACCATTAAAGCTTATTGCACCTGAAAACATTCCTTTCATGGTTGTAACATTGCTTACATCCCAATTTAAAAGGTCTTGGTTGAATGATTTTGTTAAAAAGAACATATTAGTCATATCTTTTACACTACTAACATCCCAAGTAGAAATGTTTCCGTTAAAAGAAGCTGTATTAAAGAACATTCCATTTGTTATTGTGACATTGCTTACATCCCAAGAAGAAAGATCTTGATTGAATTTTTGTGCTCCACAAAACATACATGTCATAGAATTTACGCTACTAACGTCCCAATTAGAAATATCACTATTAAAATTTGAGGCACAATAAAACATACCTTCCATATCAACAACGTTACTAACATCCCAAGATGAAAGATTACCATTAAAGGAAGTTGAATTAGCAAACATAAACTTCATATCAACAACGTTACTAACATCCCAAGATGCAATATTTCCATTAATATTTTCTTTTCCTTCAAACAAATGACTCATATCGGTTATTTTTGAAGTATTAACATTTGTTAAGTCTTCCTCATTCAATATCATTTCTTCTAACTGAGGGCGAGTTATAGGTTTTGCAACCCATTTAGCATAAAGTGTTATATCATTGACTCCCATCTTAAAAGTAGAATTATCTTTTAAAAGTATATCCCCATCTTTTTTATCTGCCCAACCGGCAAATATATAATCATCTTTTGAAAATTGATTTGATGGTAATGATATTTCTTCATCTGTTTTTAAAATAATAGGTTCCATTGAGTTATTACCATGATTCGAATCAAATAAAAGAGTATGATCTTTTGCTATCCATTTAGCATATAGAGTTAAATCCTTATTAACTGGATTATTTATATCCCACTCAGTTTCAAAATTAGGATCAACATACCAGCCTTTAAATAAATAGCCATTTTGTTTTTTATCAATAATAGGATTAGCTATTTTATTATTGTTTTCAACACTCTGAGAATCTACTTCTATATCATTGTTTGCATAAAAACTAACTGTATGCATTGTTGACTTACAGCTAAGCAGACTAACTAATAAAAAAGAGAGACAACAAACCACAAATACTTTAAATCTTGATTTCTTCATTTGAATTTCCTTATTAAAACTTATTATTTATTATATTGAGAGTTTTGATTGATTTATATATCTCAATTTATAATTCAAAATTCTTTGCACATATGAAGTAATTTTTATATTTTACTAACTTTATATAATTATAATATACTAACATCACAGAAAATACCAATTAAAAAAAACGAAAAATAACTTAAAAAAATAATCTCATAATTAAATATGATGAATACAAAAATATGAAAAAAGTAGATGGAATAAAAAGTGATAAATCTTTTATAGATAAAATTCTTTATAATAAACGTTCTTTAATAGTGGTCGAAATAATTATTGCTTTAGCTAAAGACTTAACTATAATTATAGTAGCAGAAGGTGTAGAAGAAAAAGAGCAATATGAAAGTTTATTAAATCTTAAATGTGATTTTTAAAAGGGGTTTTATTTTTCAAAACCTGAGCCTCTAAATTAACTTATTTGAGTTTATAAACTATTTATAATCTTGATTTAAATTGCTATTAAATTAGATTATTATTTAGAGGATTATAATTAATTTATAATTATTGCAAAAGTAATTGTTATGTTAATCCGTATTTTATTAATATCACAATAATTGATTTAACATAAAAAAAGATTCTCAAAAATATGAGAATCTTTTTAAGTGAGCGGAGA
>CAZPTG010000214.1:0-4521 GCA_964589355.1 uncultured Spirochaetaceae bacterium | reverse complement strand
AGGGTATTGATACTCGTTTTAGAGATGTATCACAATATTTCAATAATTTGGGACTTACACCAAACTCTTCACTGCCTAAAACAGCATATCCATTTTCAGGAAATTTAAACTCTTCAATATTAGTTCCCCCTAATTCTAAAGCAAAAACTTGAGCTTTTTCTTTTTTTAATTTTTCAATTAATTCATCTTCATCAAAAGTACAATTATTTACAGTTTTTGTGGTTCCTCTTGCACTTCTCAAACATCGAGGATGAGTTATATCAGCACTTCCTTCAACTAAAGTAATACTTTTAACACCAAAAGAATCTGCACTACGAAAAATTGAGCCAATATTAAAAGGAGCTCGAATCCTATCAATTATCAAATTATGATTAAAGATCTCTCTTTTCTTATAATCTAATTCACCATTTTCAAAACAAAAATCCCAATCTGATGGCTCACTTGATAGAGCCTTTAACAATAACTGAGAAACATCTTCATAAAGAATATAACTTGAATTACCACTTAATAATTTATTTTTTAATTTATCTAATAAAAAATAATGTTCTTGAGTTAAAACTTTCTGACTTTTTTCACTATATAAAACATCAAAAACTTCTATTAAATAATCAATATTATATTCTCCTTTTGCTGCTTGATGAAAAATAGCTGAACATTTTCTAACTTGAGTTCGTTCTTTTAGTGTATATAATTTCTTTATACTAATCATTATTATCTTTCAATTCCTCTTTGGCTTTTTTTGGGCATACACATATAGCAAATTCACCTTTTATCGAAGGTCTTTTTTCGAAATTTTCAACAATCTCATCTACAAAGCCTCTTATAACTTCTTCATGAGATTTTGTTAATTCCCTTGCGACAACAACAACCCTATCTTCTTCAATTTCTGAAATTTCTTTTAAAGTTTTTAACACTCTATAAGGAGATTCATAAATAACAAAGGCTTCATCTCTTTCTATAAGTGTTTTTAACCTAGTAGTTCTTTTACCTTTTTTTATAGGTAAAAACCCTTCAAAAGAAAAAGTTTTGCCAACATAGCCTGCAATACTTATTAAAGTAATAATAGCACTTGCCCCTGGTATAGCTATAATATCATAACCCTCTTCTCTAACTTTAGAAACTAATCTAGAGCCTGGATCACTTATTGCTGGAGTACCTGCATCACTTACAAAAGCAATATCATTTCCTTGTTCTAATAAACTAACTATTCCATTTGCTGAAGCTTTTTCATTATGAGCGTGAGTTGCTATTAATCTTTTATGAATTTCATACTTATTTAATAATTTTTGAGTATGTCGTGTATCTTCACAAGCAATAATATCAACACTTTTTAAAATGTTTAAAGCTCTTAATGTTATATCTTCTAAATTTCCAATAGGTGTTGCTACAATATATAAGGTTGCCATAATTTCTCCAATTTATTTTTCAATTATTACTTTACAATAGTTAAAAAAAGAAAACAATAATTAAAAGATTTTTTAGTTAAAAAGGATATTTGTATTTTCCCCATTTTATATATTTTTCTGGTAAAAAATACCAAAATTAAATTATTGTATACTTTTTTACTTAATATATTTTAAGCAAAAACCCTAATATTACCATATTTTTTATATCTTTTCTATTTTGGCACAATATTTGCAAATATATTTTTACAAATAGAAAACCATATAAAAATAATAAAAAGGAAAAAATTATGAAAACCTTCAAAAGATTTAAAAACATTGTAAATTCAAATCTAAATAGTGCTTTAGATTCACTAGAAAAACCAGAAAAAATGATTAAGTTAATGATTACAGACTTAGAAGAAACATTAGCAGATGTCAAAAAAACAAAAGCTTCACATTTAAGAGAAAAAAGTGTTTTAGAAAAAGACATAAATGATTTAAAAGAAAGAATTACAAGATGGGAAAGTAGAGCTAAACTTGCCGTTGAAAAAAACAAAGAAGATCTTGCTAAAGAAGCTTTAGTTGAAAAAAGAAATTGTGAAATTAGAGTTAATAAAATTGTTGATGATTTAAAAGAATATGAAAGTTTATTAATGAAAGATGATGAATCTGTAGCTCAACTATCAACAAAACTTAAAGAAATTAAAGAAAAACAATCTTCTTTAATTAGAAGAGCAGAAGCAGCTAAAAACAAGAAGAAGGTTGATTCAACATTAAAAGTATCAGAAAGTTTTGAAATTGGCGAAAAATTTAATGAACTAGAATCAAAAATTGAGCAAATGGAAAATGAAGTGAATCTCGATCATAGTTCAGCTGTTGATGAGTTTGAAAAAATGGAAATTGATAATGAAATTGAAGCTGAATTAAATAAATTGAAAAATACAAAAAAGAAAAGTGATAAAAAGGATGAAATGTAATGATTTATTATAATGATGATGATTTTTCTTATCACAGAAGAAATCGAAAAAAATTATACAAAAGCAAAAACGGTATACTTTTTGGAGTTTGCCAAGGAATCTCTAATTATACAGCTATTAGCGTTGGACTAATTAGATTATTAGTTATAGTTTCTTTCATTCTTTCAGGCTTTGCTCCAATAGGAGTAATATATTTAATACTAGCTATTTTCTTGCCTACAAGATATTAATTTTGAAATATTTGACGGATTGACTTAAAATCAATCCGTTTTTTTATAATAAATTTTTAAACTTTCTATATAATCCACGTAATTGATCATATGAGAGACCAAGCAAATCTGCAGCTTGCCTTTGATTATTATTAGCTTCTTTTAAAGCTTGTTTTAAATATTGTAAATCAAAATTTTGTCTATCAATTAAATAATTTTTTAAATCTAAATTATCAACAACCACTTCATTGTTTTCTTCTTTATTCTTTTCTTTTTCTATATTTTCAAAAAAATTGTCTTCATTATTTTTATTTTTATTCTCTTCTTCTTCTACACATCTATTTTTATCTAAAAAAGGATTTTTAAAAGGATCTAAAATAATTTCATTAATTATTGAACTTTCTGATCTATATACAGCTCTTTCAACAACATTTTTTAACTCTCGAACATTACCAGGCCAACAATAATTGATCATTTTCTCAATAACTTCATCACTGAATTCAGGGAATTTATCAAAATTACACTCCATACTCATTTTTGAAGCAAAATAATTAGCCAATAAAATAATATCATCACCTCGAGTCCTTAATGGCGGTAAAAATAAAACTTCAAATGAAAGACGATCTAATAAATCCTCTTTAAATTTGCCTTCCTTACATAATTTTTTTAAATCTGAATTAGTTGCTCCAATTATTCTTGCATCAACTATATGCGATTTAGATGCTCCAACTCTTTCAAAAGTTCCATATTCTACAACCCTTAAAATTTTTTCTTGAACTTCTAAAGGTATTAGCCCTATTTCATCTAAAAATAAAGTGCCTCCTTCAGCTTCTTCAAATCTACCTTTCCTAGATTTTTGAGCTCCTGTAAAGGCTCCACTTTCATGACCAAAAAGTTCTGTTTCTATCAAAGATGGAGGTAACGCTGCACAGTTTACTGTAACTAAAGCCTTTTCCCATCTTGGAGAAAGATAATGTAACCTTTGAGCTGCTAATTCTTTACCACTACCTCGCTCGCCAATAACTAATACACTTCTATTAACTCTAGCGGCTTTACTCAAACAACTTTGAAATTTTAAAAATATATCACTCTCTCCAAGAGGTTTTTCTAATTTATAACCAGAATACATAGATTTCTCCTACCTGGTGAATTTTACCATATTTTAGTATTAATACAAATCAATAATATAAAAAATATTCAATCAATTAAATTAGATATTTACAAAACAACAAGCATATATATATAATTCATTATAGGAAAGAGATTTAATTATTTTTTTACAACTTTGCGTTTTTTGGCATACTTGTTGCATAGTTATTCATAGAAAAAAACAACCTTATACAGAGGAGAAAAACAATGGGCGTATTTTCAAGATTTATGGATATTGTTAATGCTAATATTAATTCTATATTAGATAAAGCAGAAGATCCCGAAAAAATGGTTAAATTAATGATTATGGAAATGGAAGATACTTTAATTGAACTAAAAACTTCTTGCGCTGCATCGATGGCAAATCAAAAAAGAGCTGAAAATAAAATTAATGATTTAGAATTAGCTATAAGTAGATGGCAAAGCAGAGCAATGCTAGCTATTGAAAAAAATAGAGAAGATTTAGCTAAAGAAGCTTTATTAGAAAAGAAAAAGATTACAGCATCATTAAATAAAGAAATGGAAAGTTTAAATCATATTAAAGAACTTGTAAAAACAGCTAAAGATGAAATTTCCCAAGTTGAAGAAAAATTAAAAAGTGTTAATAACAAGTACAATTTAATGAAAGAAAGATCTTTACGTGCAGAAGAAGAAAAAAAAGCTCAAGATGTCCTTCACAAAACTAAAACAACAAATTTTGATTTTATGGAAGATAAAATAAACAGAATGGAATCAATGAATGATCTTAATAAAAATCATTATGACCTTGATAAAAAATTTAAAGATTTAGAAGGTATGGAT
>CAZPTG010000213.1:0-4535 GCA_964589355.1 uncultured Spirochaetaceae bacterium | reverse complement strand
TTCTTTAAGAAAAATATCATTGAAGGAATTGCAATGAGTGGAATAAAAGGATAAATAATGATTAATATTAGTATAGAATGTGAAGATGATTCACCTTTTATTAGCATTGATAATAAATATTTTTGTACAATCAATCAAAAGATATTATTCAATGCTAAAGTGTTAAAAATAGAAAAAATAGAAATTAAAGATAATCAAATAATTTATAATTTCCATAATAAATCTAGTATTGTGGATATTATAAATATTAATAATGAAAAATCAATTTTTATTGATAGAAAATGGATATTAAAGCAAGAAGGTGAGTATAAGTTAATTTCTTATTTTAGTTATGATGATGAAGGTTTATTTAATGATGTTATGATACCTGGAATTTGGTATCAAGGTAATGTACAAGGTAGTGGTAATTTCCCATCAAGTTTAGATTGTAATATTTTTTCATTTTGTGAAACTCGTATGGCTATATCTGGTTGTGTTCAAATGAATAATGGTAAAAATAATTTTATTTGTAGTATTAGTCCTAGTGAAAAAAGAGATTTAATATCTTCTGTAAGTTATGATCGCCATGGGATAAGGTATGTTATTCCCTCATATGAGTGGCCAAAAAGTTATAAAGGTAAAAATCTTTTAATAGATACTATTAATGATACATCATTATCTTTTCACGTTGGTAAAAATGGTGAAACTATTAATAAAAGATTTTTTATCAGAAAAGATAAGCAAAAAGATCGATATGATTCTTATAAAAATTATTTAAATGATATAAAACCGTTTTATGAGAATAATGATAAAAATTATTTTTCTTTTGACACATATTCAATAAGAAAATTTACGCGACTTTTGAATATGATAAAAAAAAGTGATAATAATAAAGCTTATATTATAATGGGTGAAGGTAATCAAGAGTTGCAATCGCATTATGATTATAGTGCAGGCTCATTTTTAGTAAAAAGTCTTGAAGCAGCTTATTTATTAACGAGAGAGAAAGATTATATTTCATTTGAAACTAAAGAATATTTATTAGCTAGAGAAAATTTGTCAAAGAGATTTGATTTAGTTAATGATGATAATTTATTAATTATTATATCTCAATTAATAGCTGATTTCTTTTTAGATTTTGAAATAAAAGAAGGTGTTCATCAAGATTGCTATGATATTAATAAAAAGATATTTGGTGGATATTTAGGAATTGGAGAGCATCATGAATTTGAAATGCAAATCAATTCTAGATGTAATGGTGAAACTATGTTAAATTATGTTTTACTTTATAATTCTCTAAAAAAGTTAGGAGTTGAAAAAGAAAGTTATATTAATTTAGCAAAAAGGGTAGCTCGTTTTTATTGTGATAAACAATTGCATAGTGGCTCTTTTGGTAGATGGTGGACTATAGATGGAAAACCTATGGATATCGATGGTACAAATGGAATCCATGTTGCAATATTTTTTATTGAATTGTTAAAGTCTTTAGATGAAAATGATTTTTTATATTATGATATTAAGACAGCTATTTATAAAGCTTATGAATATTATAATACATTATGTTTTGATGAACAATTTTATGGAGATACATTAGATGCTGATTCTTTTGATAAAGAGGCGGGGGTAGTTTTTTTAAAATTCTTTTTAGATTTATATGAAATCGAAAGAGAAGAATGTTATTTAGAAAGCTCAAAAAAGGTTGCAAATTTCCTCTTAACTTGGATATGGCAAGATAATATCTATTTTGATAAAGAAACACCTTTAGGCAAAAGAGATTTTAAGACAAGAGGTATGACTAGCGTATCAGTTGCACATAATCATTTAGATTTTTATGGTATTTATATTTCTTATGACTTTTTTAGGCTATGGGAATATACAAATATTGAAATATATAGAAAACAAGCAAAAATAATGGCAAAAGCTTGTTGTCAACTTCTCTCTAATCCTAATGATAGATTACAAAGAGGTGAGTATTATGATGGTTGGCAACCAGAGCAAATTAATCATACAGATTGGGACTATTTTAATAATCCAAAAAGATCGAACGGTGGTTTTTATATAGATATAGCTTGGGTAACTGTTTTAGGTCTCGGATCGTATTTAAAATTAAAAACAAAATATAAAAGTGAAATTGAATAAATATAATTAGATTTTCATATATATTAAATCAGATAAAATATGATATGCTTTATTAAAAATTAAATTTTATAGGGTGTTTTTTTATGAATCTTGCATTTGAAGTTGTTTTGACAATGTCATTATTATTAGCTTTAGGCTTTTTTATATATGATAGACCATGGGCTGGTGATAGTGCTATTACACTAATAAGTAAGTTGTTAGTTAATGTAAGCCTACCTTGTATGCTTTTATATAGTATGGTCAATTCAGTAACACATGAACAAATAAAATCTTTTGGAATCCTTTCTATAGTTACTATTTTGATAATTTTATTATTATATTATATATCATTTTTAGTTGCAAAGATTATAAAAGTTAAGCGAGGAAGACAATGGACTTTTGCTATGATGGGAAGTTTGTCTAATGCTATTTTTATAGGATTGCCTGTTTGTACTATGATATTCGGTGAAAAAAGTGTTCCTTTGGTAATGCTTGGTTTTATTGCTGGTAGTATTGTAACTTTAACGCTTGGAATTTCTGGGATAATTAAAGATGCAACTTTTTTAGGTGTTAAAAATACACATTTAAATGTTATTACACAAATAAAAAATATGTTTTTAAATCCAATAATGATTTCTTTAATTATTGGACTTACTTTTAATTTATTAAATCTTAAATATTTTCCAAGCTTAAATACTTCTCTAGGTTATGTAGCTAATATGACAACTCCTCTTTCTTTAATATTCATTGGTATGTATATCAGAACCATGGATTTAAAAGATTTTTCACCTGATAAAGACACTATAGCTGTTTTAATAATCAGATTTATTATTGCGCCTTTAGTAGCTTATTATGTATATAAATTATTTGTTGTATTTGGATTTAATATAAATCAATATTCAATTAATGTTTTAGTTACACAGATAGCTTGTTGTGTATTAACAATGACTTCAATATTTGCAATAGAATATAAAGCTGATGGTAAATTTGCTACTAAATCTGTAGTATTAAGTAATATAGTATTTCTTTTCTTTTTACCTATCTATATAATTATTCTTACATAAGGAGAAGATAAATTGACAGTTTTAATTATTCACGGATCTCCAAGAAAACATGGTTGTTCTACTAATATTTCGAAATTGATATTGGAAAAATTAAACCCAAATAAAGTTTTAGAAATTGATTTACAAAAAGAAAATTTACCCTATTGCGCGGGGTGTTTAAATTGTGTAAAAAAAGGCATAGAGTTTTGTCCTCATAGTGATCAAACTTTATTGCTTAGAGAAAAAATCTTAGAAGCAGATACTATAATAGTAGCTTCTCCCGTTTATATATTGCATATGTCAGGTCAGTTAAAAACATTTTTAGATCATTATCCAAGTTTATTTTTAGTTCATAGACCGGAAAAATCTATGTACAAAAAACAATTGATTGTTGTTGCAACAGCAGCAGGACCTGCTTGTAAACAAACACTTAAAGAAATAAAAGAATGTTTTACATTTTTTGGTATTTCACGAATTTATAAAATGGGTATTGGGGTACAAGCTGATAATTATAAAACAATAACTTTATCTAAAATGAAAGAGATTGAAACAAAGGCTGATAAAATTGTAAAAAAAGTTAATAAAAATGAAAATTCTAAAAAAGTTTCATTAAAGATAAGGATGTGGTTCTATATTTCTAGAATAATGCAGAAAAAAGTAAAAGTAAGTGATATAGATTATTCTTATTGGGAAAAAAACAATTGGTTTAAAAAAGGTAGACCTTGGAAATAGTATAATTTCTTTTTTATTTTTTCTATTTTATATGCTTCGATTTCTGTCAACTCATGCTATATAGTCTCTTTAAAACTCTTAAAAAAAGTGATAATTCTTATTTAAATATTTATGTGTATTGTTGAGATTTGAGTTTATAAATAGAAAGTTTTCTTTTAAATGATTATTTAATATGATACAATTATTCTAAAAGGAAAATTTATGATAGAGACTCAAGGTAAAGCTAAATTTATTGAAAAAATAACATATAGTTCTGGTATATTAGGTCAAAATTTAATTTATAATATGATGGCTATGTATATTATTTTTTATTTTACAGATATATTATTAATTCCTGCTTCTATTGCTAGTGTGATTATAATCATCGCTAGTTTATGGGATGCAATTAATGATCCAATAATGGGTATGATAGCCGATAATACTAGAACCAAATGGGGAAAGTTTAGGCCTTATTTATTATTTGGATCATTTTTAATAGGAATAATCACAATTTTATGTTTTTTTAACCCCGCAACAAATCCAAAATTTATAATTGTTTATGCTAGTGTAACCTATATTCTTTGGGGGATGATTTTTACTTCATGTGATATTCCAATTTGGGCTTTATCTTCAGTAGTTTCAGATAAATCTGAAATAAGAGATCAACAAGTAACATTTGGTAAA
>CAZPTG010000212.1:0-4536 GCA_964589355.1 uncultured Spirochaetaceae bacterium | reverse complement strand
TTATACAATGATTGAATTTAAAGGGGTAACTTAAATACAAAGTGGCATCTTTTATTATTTTTTTATAGATATTATTTTTGGAAAGTGGAAGTTTTTTACATTTTTTTTAAATTATACAATAAATGAAATTCAATTTCATTTTACTTGTGATAATAGGAATAACTATTTTATTTATTAATTAGTTTTATTTAATAATGATTTGTACATTATTATCATTATTGTTAATGCTATTGTTAGAAATACTGGAAATAGTGATATATTAATATTATTTGCAATTATTCCAAATAAAGGAGGCATTAGTGATGATGCAACGTATGCACTAGCCATTTGTAGACCAATGATAGCTTGTGATTTTTCTTTCTTAAAAGTTGAAGGGGTTGCGTGTAATAAACTAGGGAATATGGGTGAACATCCAAATCCAATTATTATAAGGCTAATATAAGCTAAAGAATTAATTGGTAGATATAATAAAAAAAGACCAATAGATATTATAAACATTCCTAATTTAATCATTTGATTATCATTTAATTTAAAAGTTAAAAAACCACTAATAAATCTACCAATTGTAATTCCAAAAAAGAATATTCCTGTAAAACTAGCAGCTGTTTCATTATTTATTCCCCTATTAATAACTAAATAAGTAGCAGCCCAAAGAGCTGTAGTATGCTCGATTGAACCGTAACAAAAAAATACAAGCATTGCGTTTTTTGCACCGGGTGTTTTTATAGTTTCTTTTAATGATAGGGCTTTTTTAGTTTTTTTTAATTTTTTAATATTATTATCTGAATTTTTCCACAAAGATAGTGTTGCTAATAAAATTAATGTTAGTCCAATTTGAATATAGGCAACAGATCTGTAACCAGATTGCCAACCTCCTTTATTTGTTAAAGCATAACTCATTATTAGAGGTCCTATTGTAGCTCCAATTCCCCACATACTATGTAACCAACTCATATGTCTACTTTTATAATTTAGAGAAACATAGTTATTTAATGCTGCATCAATTGAACCAGCTCCTAATCCAAAAGGTATAGACCATAATATTAGTTGAAAAATTGTATTACTAATTGAAAATCCAAATAAAGCAATTGCAGTTATAAAAACACTTATATTAGTAAGAGCTCCTGTTCCAAATTTTTTTGTTAACCTATCGCTATTTAAACTTGAAATTACAGTACAACTAGATATTAAAATTTGAAGGATTCCAGCATAAGAAATTGGAACATTGAAATAGGAATAAAGAGTTGGCCATGTTGCACCTAATAAACTATCAGGTATTCCTAAGCTTATAAAGGAAAGATAAATTATTGCTAATAATATTGATGCCATTATAACCTCTTTGAAATAGTTGTGTCTCAATATTAACTTTAATTATATTCTTCATCTAGTATTTAATAATAAAATTGAGAGAATAAAAAAAGCAATCCAAATTATGGATTGCTTAGAAAGCGAAAGACGGGACTTGAACCCGCGACATCCACCTTGGCAAGGTGGAGCTCTACCACTGAGCTACTTTCGCAAAATTTTTTGTCTCTCAACTCGAATAAATATGACAAAAAATAAAAATTTTGTCTAGTGGTTTTATAAAAAAAATTAATTTACTTTATTATGAATTTCTATCCACTCTTTTTGACCTTTTTTATCAAAAGTTGATTTTATTATTTCATTTTTTGAAGCTTTTATAATTGCAATATTATGATACCAATTTATACTTGTATTCCCAATTTCGGAGCAAAGAGTTTCTATCAAACTAGCTTCATTAAATGATATTTTTAATTTTCTTAGTGTTGGGGCATATGTTTTTTTTATCCATCTCTCTATATCATTATTTTTAACATAGCGCATCTCTTTTTGGTTTATTGTTGAAATATCTATATAGTATTTTTTATTTATTAAAAATTCTTCAAGATCTTTAGACTTCCAATCGCAAATTCCTTTTTTCTTTTGTGTATATATTACGGATTCACATTGCTCAATTAATTTTTTTGCTTCTATATTATTAATAAAATATGATAAACGCGAGCCTTGACTAGCTATGGTTTGAACAATTGAAATATCTCCATCTTTTGCTAATTTTTGTTCAATTAAATAAAATTTATTATTTAATTTAGAAAAATTAGATAAATGGTTTCTTATAATAATATGCTCAAAAAATAAATCTTTTTCCAATTCTTCTATAAAAGATTCAAACTTAGCTTCTTTCACAAAGGGGGTGTTTAATTCATCCATTTGTGATCCATAGTGCATAATATAATCATACTCTTGTTGTTTATTAACTTGTGCACAAATATAACCTTCAGGAGTTTTTCTAAAAGCTTCCCACATTATTAATCCATGACCTGCTCCTAATATTAGAATTCTATCACTTCTTTTAATGTTGATTTTTTTATACAATGCTGTTTTTATTTTTTCAAGAAGTATTCCTCTCTCACTAGTAGTTCTCTCTAACCATTTTTCCCTTGCTTTATCATTTTTAGAATAAGTTAAATTTTCTACAAAAGCATCATCAAGGCTTGCTTCTAGTTGAGCTTCTCTTTTTGATAATACATTCTCTCTAATTTTATTTTCATACCCTAGTTTACCAGGATTGTAGAATATTTTACCTTTTAAAGAAGAGGGGAGATATTGTTGAGCTACAAAGTGATCTTTATATGCATGAGGATATAAATAACCTTCTCCATGTCCAAATCCCTCTTTATCTCTAGATCCATCTTTTAAATGATTAGGCACTTGAGCATCTTGTTTTTCTTTTTCTACAGATCGTAAGGCATCAAAAAAAGATAGGCCAGAATTACTTTTTTCACATGTCGCTAAATATAGGGCTGCATGTGTTAAAAGAAACCTTCCCTCAGGTAAACCAATTCTATCAAATGCTTGTGCATCGGATGTTACAATACCAACAGCTTTGGGATTAGCAAGCCCGATATCTTCAGCTGAACTTATTATCATTCGTCTAAAAATAAATCTTGGATCTTCTCCAGCACTTACCATTTTAGCAAGCCAATAAAGGGTTGCATCCGGATCACTTCCTCTTATACTTTTTATAAATGCAGAAATTACATCGTAGTGATAATCTCCTTCTTTATCATATAAAACAGCTTTTTGTTGAATACTTTCCTCTGCTGCAGCTTTAGATATATAAATTGAAGAGTTATCTTTTGGTGGATAACTTTCTACAGAGGTTTCAACAGCTAATTGTAAAGCATTTAATATACTTCTTGCATCACCTTTAGCTACATCTATAAGATGTTCAAGAGCTCCGTCTTCAAAAGAGATATCAAACTTTCCATATCCGCGTTCTTTATCATCAATTGCTTGCTTTGAAATTAAATACAAATCATCATCTGTTAATTTTTTTAATTGGAATATTCTAGATCTACTTACTAATGCTGCATTTACTTCGAAAAATGGATTTTCTGTTGTTGCTCCAATTAGTATAAAGGTCCCATTTTCAACCCAAGGTAGAAGTGCATCTTGTTGACTTTTATTCCATCTATGTACTTCATCTACAAATAAAATGGTTCTTGTTTGATAAAAATCTCTTCGATCTTTTGCAAGTTTAATTTCTTCTCTTAGCTCTTTAACACCAGATAATACAGCGTTCAATGTTGTAAAATAGCTCTTTGTTGTATTTGCAATAACTCTTGCTAAAGTAGTTTTTCCAGTTCCTGGAGGTCCATAAAATATTACAGATGAAAGTTGGTCAGCCTGAATAGCTCTTCTTAAAAGACGACCTTTTCCAATAATGTGATCTTGACCTATATATTCTTCTAAATTTCTAGGTCTCATTCTAGCTGCTAATGGTTGTGTGTTATGTGATGTTGTATTAAATAAGTTATTTTCTTCCATTTGTTTCTCAATTAATTGTTATTTTTGTAGGTTCTAGTGGGGTTTTTAGTAATCCTAAAGCATTTTCATTGTTTATCAAACTTTCAATTAATATTTTAATAAATATTGTTTTTATTCTAGGTTTAATATTAGTAGATATTATTGGGAGACTTTGTCTATTTAAATTTATTAATCCTTTACAATAAATGTTGTATTTTTTTGCCATAGAAGTATATAAAGAAGATGCTTTGTTGAGATTCTCGTTTAATACATTATCAATTTCAGAATATAATTCATCTCTAAATTGAGATAACATTATGGTAGAACTGTTTTTATTAATAATATATTTATTCTCAACGTTAGGATAAATTAAAGGATATTCAATTTTATCACTATATTTTATTAGTATTTGTTGAATCTCAATTAATGATTTTTTATATGATAAATGGATTTCAGAATCGAATTTATTTAGATTTGTATCTAAATAAGGCAATTCATTTTTAAGTAAATCTAAATAATCAAAAGAATCACCTATGATTTTATTAAGGGTTAAAGATTCATAAATCGTTGTATTCATATCATATATACTTTGTTTTAACATATAATCTCTAATTGATGATATTTTATATTGCTTTTCAGTTATAGAAATAACCTCTACGCTTTGACAAGAAGTTAGAGATATTAAGAAAAATAATAAAATAATATTAA
>CAZPTG010000211.1:0-4540 GCA_964589355.1 uncultured Spirochaetaceae bacterium | reverse complement strand
CAAAATAAAATCTCTCACAATTAAATCTTACTCTTATTTCTATATCATTATTATCATTAATAGTTTTTGGTATTTTCATATCATTAACTCCAAGTTATTTTCAAAAACAACTTGCTTGATAATATCACACTTAAAATAATAAATAAAGCTTTTTTATTAAAAATATTAATAAATATTATCCATTATGTTTTTATTTACATAAAGATAAAAAATAATAGTAAAAATTGTGAAATATCTAAAAAAAGCTATCTGTATTTAGATAGCTTTAAAAAAAAATTTAATATTTTAATCTAATTCTAAATCTACAAATTCAAATTTCGTTACATCAAACAAGCCCATATCAGTAATTTTATATTCAGGAATTACAGGTAAAGACATAAAACAAAGAGTCATAAAAGGATCTAGAGATTTATTAATATTAAGAGTTTCATAAGCGGTATTAACCATTTGAGACAATCTCTTTGAAACTACTACAGCTTTTTCATTACTCATCAACCCAGCAACTGGATGAGAGAAAGAATCAATTACTTTATTATTTAAAGTAATTGCCATACCTCCACCTATTTTAATAAGCTCTTGAATAGCTAAATATATATCTTCATCATTTTTACCAGCTGCTATTATATTATGAGAATCATGTGCAACTGTAGTTGCAATAGCTCCTTGGGTTAAACCATAACCTTCTAATAAAGCTTTAGCACAATTTCCACTACCCTTATGTCTCTCAACTACAACTATTTTGGAAATATCTTGTTTATTATTATATTTAAAAACACCATTTTCTACATCTACAGTTGCTTCTCCTTTTTTAGTAACTACTCCACCAGAGACAATTTCAATTGTTCTAACTTTATTTTTTTTCAATTTTAATTCTAGAGAATTTAAATTAAAATTTTTAACATTCATATTTGCTTTTACTTTTGAAGGAATTTCTTTAATTTTAGAAGCAATTATCATCTCATTATCTTTTGCAACTAACTTACCCTTAGAAAAAACATAATCCATATTAAAATCTTTCAAATTCTTTGTAATTGAAAAATTAGCAAAATATCTTGGAGCGATAGCGCCCAAATCTTTTAAATTATAACATTCTGCACTATTAATAGATGCCATAGAAATAGCCATTAAAGGATCTATTCCAGCTTCTACAGCCAATCTTACATTATTATTAATGCTTCCTTGATTTAATAAAGATTCAACTTGTCTATCATCTGTACAAAATAAACATCTTTTATAATTTTCACTTGTAACACCTTTTAATAAGTTAAGTTCATCTCTACAAACTGTTCCTTCTCGAAGCATTACATACATACCTCTTCTAACTCTATCTTCTAACTCTTGCTTTGTTGCACATTCATGATCATTTTTTATACCTGAAGCACTATATGCATCTAAATCACTGCTATATATATTTGGGGAGTGTCCATCAATAATTTTATTATTATCATGAGCTAATTGAATTTTATCTATTACTAAATCACTATTATTAATTACTCCTGGATAATCCATCATCTCACCAAGACCTAAAACTTTATCACTATTTATCCTTTTTGCAATTTCTTTAGCATCTAAAAATGCTCCACTATGTTCAAAAGTTGTTGCAGGAACACAACTTGGTATCATAAAATATGCCTCTAAAGGTAAATCTTTACTTGATTCAATCATATAATCTAATCCATCAAGTCCATGACAATTACAGATTTCATGGGGATCAGCAATTACAGTTGTAACACCATTTGGAATTAATAAATTTGAAAAGACTTCTACAGTACAATGAGATGATTCAATATGTACATGAGAATCTATAAAACCTGGAATCATATAAGAAAACTCAACATCTATGATTTTTTTTGCATCGCCTTCACCAATTTTTGCAAATCCAGCTATTCTATCTTCATAAATTAATACATCACTTTCAAATATGCTTCTATTAAAAACATCTACAACTTTTGCATTTCTTATACATAAATCAGCTTTTTTTCTTTTTGAAGCCACATCAATTAAATCTTTTAAGGTTTCTTTTTTCATAAATTATATACTCCAATAATATCTATATTATAAAATTTCATTAAATTATCTTATATATTAACACCTGTTTCCAAAATAAAACAAGACAATTATAATAAAATATATTAAAAATTTTTTTTTGTTTTTATTTTTTATATTTTTAATTTTATATATATAACAATAATTAAAACCATTTTTTAAGTTTAACTAAATAATTATATTATATAATATGTATATATATAAATCTTTATTTAGCAACAAATTGCAACATTTTAAAAAAAATTCTGTACTTATTCTTCAATTTATTCTATAATAGTAGAGACAATCACTAAATATAAGGAGTGCATTAATGGACAATTTCTTTAAAATTTCGGAAAGAAAATCAAATGTACGTACAGAAGTAATGGCTGGTGTAACAACATTTTTAACAATGGCATACATCTTAGCTGTTAACCCAGGTATCCTATCAGCTGCTGGTATGGAATTCTCTCGCGTTTTCGCTGCAACCGCTATTGCAGGTGCTTTCGCAACTTTAGTTATGGGCTTAGTTGCTAACTTACCTTTTGCTTTAGCTCCAGGTATGGGCCTTAACGCTTTCTTAGCTTTTACTGTTGTATTAGGTATGGGAAAAACTTGGCAGTTCGCTTTATCAGCTGTTTTTGTAGAAGGTATTATTTTCATACTTTTAACAGCCTTTAATGTTCGTGAAGCTATAGTTAATAGTATACCGAAGAATTTGAAAAACGCTATTTCTGTAGGTATTGGATTATTTATTGCTTTTATCGGTATGCAAAATGCTGGTATTATCGTTGATGATGGTGCTACTTTAGTTCACTTAAATCCAGCTTGGACATCAGGTGCTCCACTTGTTGCTATGATTGGTATTGTTTTAATTGCATTTATGATGGCAAAAGGTGTTAAAGGTGCAATGTTATATGGTATCTTATTAACAACTGTTATTGGTATTCCTTTTGGTGTAACTTCATATGTTGGTGGATCTTATCTTCCTTCAGCTCCATATTTCTTCCCATTTGAATTCTCAAGCATGTTATCATTAGACTTTGTTGTTGTATGTTTTACATTCTTATTTGTTGATATGTTTGATACAGTTGGAACTTTAATTGGTTGTGCTACAAAAGCTGACATGATTCAAACTGATGGTTCAATTCCTAATTGTAAAGAAGCTTTATTTGCTGATGCTATTGGTACTACTGTTGGTGCTGTTATTGGTACTTCAACTATCACAACTTTTGTAGAATCTTCTTCAGGTGTTGTTGCTGGTGGTAGAACTGGTTTAACTGCTGTAACAGTTTCAGCATTATTTATTCTTTCATTGTTCTTAGAACCAATTTTCGGATCAATTCCATCTGCTGCTACTTCTCCAGCTCTTATTATTGTTGGTGTATTAATGATTACTCCAGTTAAAGATATTGAATTTGAAGATGTTACTGAAGCTGTACCAGCTTTCTTATGTATCATTATGATGATTGTTGCTTACTCAATCTCAGATGGTATTATGTTCGGTATCTTAAGTTTCACAATCTTAAAACTTGTTACTGGAAAAACAAAAGAAATTTCAAAAATGACTTGGTTTGTTTCAGCATTATTTATTATTAAGATTTTACTTGGTGTTATCGCTGCTTAATTATTAATTATATAAATTACTACTATAGCCCTAGCTTAAAGCTAGGGCTATTTTACATTGTTTCAAAACAAAATATATTATCTTTTGTAAATATTATATTACAAAATTTATTGAGGATTAAAATATCAAAAATAGTAAAAGCCTTAAAAGATAGAAAAACTTTTTATCTCTAAATAAACAGTGTATTTTTATTTCAAATCAAAAGATGCAATCATGAAAACTGTTTTGAATCACTTTGGATAAGAATTAGCACAAATTATAAACAAAAAGGTAAAAAAATAATATTAAAAATGTCTCATCAAACAATTGCAGCATATGTTATCAAGGCTTTATATAATGTTATGAATGCAGGATTTATGGGTAATGGAGAAAAAATGCTAATAAGATAATTGCTAATTTTATAGTATTATCTATTATTTTTGAAATTCTTTTTTCTATAAATTGTATTATTATTTTGTAGTAGTTTTCTTTTTGGTGTTGTAAGAGCTGCAAAAAACTAGTGTTATTGCTAATATTATTAAACAAATAATAAAATGTGGATTTCCATCTTTTTAATACAATTTCTTATTATAGTTTTCATAACAGAATTTTATCTATTATAAAATCAATGAATAATAATTCTTATCTTGCTATAACTAATCTAATAATTAAAATTTCTAATTTTTTCAACTTACCTCTGCTTAAAATTATGATTTTGTAAGATCTTTATGTTAAAAAAAAGGAGTGCCGAAACACTCCAAAACAAAATATATATATAATCAAAGATTATAAGATCTCTTTTATCCAGCCCTTAGGAGCCTCTATTTCACGTAATTGTATTCCAATTAAGGTTTGATAAAGTTTTCTTGTTACAGGGCCAACTTTTGTCTCATCACCATTAAAAATAAT
>CAZPTG010000210.1:0-4548 GCA_964589355.1 uncultured Spirochaetaceae bacterium | reverse complement strand
TATTTCAATTAGAAAAGTTGCCTCACTTTCTAATTATACAGCAGGAAATATTTATCAATATTTTGAAAATAAAGAACATCTAATAAGAGAAGTTGTAAAATATGGTTATATGAAAATTATAAAATCAATTTCATTAAATTTGAATGAATTTGATTGTGTTGAAGAGAAAATAAAAAAGATATTTTTTTCATATATCAAAACTGCTTTATCTATGAGTGAGTATTATAAAGCTGTAATGCTTAGTGAGGATAATGAAGTTTTAGATGTAACCTCAGTATTAAACAATGATTTAAATAAAAAGCAAAAAGCAATTACGTTATTAGAAGAATTAATACAACTAGGAATAGAAAAAGGTGAATTTAAAGAATGTGATAATAAACAAATTGCTAAAGTTATTTGGACATCCATTTTTGGGTTAATTGTTAGACTTATTATAGAAAATCAAAAAAATGAATTAATTGTTAATTCTTTAATTGAAGCAAATTTTGATTTACTATTTTCAGGATTAAAAAAATAAGTGAGGTGTTTTTTATATGGATAAGATATTATTAATGAAGAAAATTCTGTTTAGTTTAATTATATTATTAGCAATTATTATAATAATAATTGGTGTTGCAAATGTTAAAGTTAAGCATGATATTAAAAAAGATATTAAGAATTTAGAAACAAATAGTTTAAATGAAAATACTAAGATTATAAGTTTAGATGATATTAATAATTTACCGATTCCTGTAAAAAAATGGTTAATATCTATTGGTTTAATTAATAAAAAAAGAATGGATTTTGTATCTTTTTCTCAAAAAGGTAAAATGAAATTAACAAAAGATCAAGAATCTTGGTATTTACCAGAAGCAAAGCAATATGTAAGAATTGATGAGCCTTCTTTTCTTTGGGTTGTTGATATAAAAATGATGCCTTTTTTAAATGTAAAAGGTATTGATTCTTTTAAAAATGGAAAAGGAAGTATGAAAATGCTTTTATCTTCATTAATTCCAGTTGTAAATGAAAAAAATAATTATAAAATAGATGAGTCTTCTTTATCTAGATTTTTATTAGAACTTCCTTGGTATCCAAGTGCTGCATTAGAAGATTATATTGTTTGGGAAGCCCTAAGTGATTATAGTGCTAAAGCTATTATAAGTTTTAATGGTTTAAATAGTGAAGTAATTTTTTATTTTGATGAGAATTATGATTTAATAAAAATGGAAGGATTAAGATATAAAGAAAGCGATGAAAATTCAAAAAGAATTACTTGCATTGGAGTAGTAAAAGGTCATATTATAGTAGATGGGATAAAAGTGCCTAATAAAATTAATGTTAGTTGGCAAGAAAATGATGATATTTTTACTTGGTACAAAATAGAAAATTTTAATTATAATCTTTATTAAAAAAACACTAGGAGTTCTTATGACTAAATTTGAAATGTATTTACATACCCTTATGGGAGCAACTATTGCAAAAGGATTCTATAAAAATTATGTTGATAATCTAGATATATTAAATTCAAAAAATATTTTAGAATTTGGAAGTGGTGCTGGATGTATTACAAAAAATTTATTAAAAAGGATAGATAATAATACGAAATTATCTTGTATTGATATTGATAATGAAGCTATTGATTTAGCAAAAAATAGATTTAAAAATTATAATAATTTAACTTTTTATATTGGAGATATTAGAAAATTAGATATTGAGAAAAAATCTTTTGATACAATTATTATTCATTATATGTTACATGATGTAAATGAAAAAGATAGAACTTCAATAATAGAGGTTTTGCATTCCTTGTTATCAGAAAATGGGAAATTATATATTAGAGAACCTATAAACAAAGATCATGGTATTCCAGCTATTAAAATTAGGCAATTGATGAATAATTGCAATTATATTGAATTAGAAGGAAAAATAGAGAAACGCTTTATTGGTGGTGTAATGTTTTCTGCAATTTTTGAAAAAGAATAAAATAATAGTTTAGTTAAAAAATTTTTTATTTTAAATTTTAGAATCCTTAAATTCTCCTGGACTAATTCCATAGTAAGCTTTAAAAACTGATCCAAAATGTTTTGAGGAGGAAAAGCCAACATCATATGCTACATTGTGTACTTTTGAATTTGGGTTAGAAAGGAGTGCTTTAGCGGTTTCCATTCTCATTTTCAGAAGATATTTAGAATAAGGTTCTCCTATTTCTTTGTGAAAAATTGTACTTAGATATGATGGGGTTATATTAAAAATATCTGCAATTATTGTTAAGCTTAATGCTTCTCTGAAATGGAGTTGAATATACTCTTGGATTTGAGATACTAAAGTATTTTTATTTGAATTTATATTTTGTATTACTGCTTTATTTGTTTTTTTATCTTTTTCTAGAGATATAATAGATAAAGCAGCTGATAATTCTTCATCCCTTAAAGGTTTGAGTAGAAAATCAAAAACATTAAGTTTTATTGCAGCTCTAGCATATTCAAATTCATTATAGCCTGTAATTATTATGATTGGAATATTATTGAAATTATTAAATAAATATTTAGATAATTCGATTCCATTTATTGTAGGCATTTTTATATCGGTAATCACAGCATCATATTTTTTATTTTGTAAATAATTGATAGCATATACACCATCTGTAGCAGAGTCCTCACAAATCCAGTTTGGATTTATTTTATTTAAATTTTTTTTTAAATATTCTCTCATAAGAGGTTCATCATCAACAACTAGTGCTTTAAACATATATTGCTCCTTCAACTTTTGGAATATTTATAATAAAAGAAGAGCCTATATTTTCCATAGATTTTATTTCTAATCCATATTTATTCCCATATTTTAATTTTATTCTTCTTGAAATATTTATTAAAGCAACTCTTTTATTAGTAGTTTCAAGAGCCGATTCTGGATTGTTTATTTTTTCTTTTAATTCTTCTAATTTTGCACTCTCAATTCCCTTCCCATTATCTTCGATGAATATTGATAAATCATTTTTTGTTTCTTTTGTATATATGTTTATAAAGCAATCTTCATGTTTTGTCTCAAAACCATGAATTAAAGCATTTTCGATAATTGGTTGAATGGAAAGGGCCGGGATAAAATATTCTAATACTTCTTCTTTAATATCAATTTTATAATTTAAATTTGTATATCTTATGCATTGCATATTGAGATAGTTTTTGCAAATTAGGATTTCAGATCTTAGAGTTATTTCGGAATCTGCATGCACAAGAGCATTCAATAAAGATGCTAATTTCTCAATATAATCAATAGATTCATTGTATCTATTAAATTTTATTAAAAGACTAATTGTATTTAAACTGTTAAATAAGAAATGAGGTTTTATTTGATTGCACATTGCAATATATTGAGCTTCTTTTTCAAGATATTTTGCTTCATATATTTCTTTTGTGAGTTGTATATTTTTTTTCATTGTTTTATCAATTTTTTCAGTCATTTCATTGAAAGATGTTGCTAAATATGCAATTTCATCATTCCCTATTACTGATGCTTTAACACTATAATCTTCTTTTTGAACTTTTTTCATAAGCGTTGTAACATCATATATTGGATTTAATAATTTTTTTACTAGCCCTGCAGAAAATATAATTCCAATAGCAGCACATAAAAGACCTAATATAATAGATCTATTTTGTATTTCTATTATATTTTTTGTCATGTTATTTATGCTTGATACATCATAAACAATCCAATTTGTTATTAATATATTTACATCAGTAATTAGATATTCCTCATTATTGATATTTAGAACATTATTTATTTGTTTGTTATTTATTATATTGTAGAATATTTCTTTTATTAAATCATAAGAAAAAGATTTTGAGTTAGAATAAATTAAATTAGAATTTTCATTTGCAATTAATAATGCTTTTTCTTGAGAATCGAGAACTTTTTGGCATACTTTGTCTAAACCTTTTGAATTGACATCAATTCTTAATATTCCAATTGAATTATTATTATCATTTAAATCAACAATATTACTTAATACTATAAAATCAAAACTACCATCTTTTGAATAAATAATAAGAGGTCTTTTACTTTCTTTTACTTTATCAATTTGTTCTTTAGTTAATCTAGAATTTGATTTGTAGTTATTCTTTCGAGTGCTTGAAAATAATTCTTTTCCACTATATATATATGCGTCTTCAATATCATCATGTGGTAATAATAGGTTTGTAGTTAAAAAAGATTCAATTATTCTCTGTCTTTTTAGTATTGAAGCAGGTTCATTAGCTTGATTTGATAAAGCTTGTATTAGTGAATTATCGTAATATGGGATGATGCATAATTCTTGAATACTTTGCAAATATGTTTCAATATTATTAGCTAATTGGGAAAGGGTTGTTTTTGTATTTTTATAAGATAAGTTAATCATATCTTTTTTATAATTTCTTGAAGAAATAACAGTTACAAACATTACAGAAATAAAAATAAGAATACTTGTGCTTATAATTAATTTTTGTTTAATCGTCCTTTTTTTTCTCATAATCTATTCCTTTGCCTTTATACTATAAGGGGATAATGAGTTGAGCAAGAAGAATTCAT
>CAZPTG010000209.1:0-4587 GCA_964589355.1 uncultured Spirochaetaceae bacterium | reverse complement strand
TTTAGTTGACCTGCTATATAATAAACTGTATTATTAAATAGTGTAATGAATTTAATTCTTTATTCTATAAAGAATTGCTTAATTATATATCTGATATGGAAATATAAAGTAAAATATATATAATATAAGGAGCTAAAAATGAGCTTACCTCGATGGGATTTAAATGAAATATATTCAGGTTGTGATAGTGATGATTTTAATTTAGCAATAAAAAGTTGTTATGATAATTGTACAAAAGTAAAATCTCTAATTGAAGATAAAATTAGTATCGATGAAGTTATTAAAACTTGGGAGAAAGTGTTAGATACATATGAAACTCTAGATGCTTATACATCTGTATTATTATCTGTTGAAACGAATAATAGTGATTATATGCTAGCTTTAAATAGAGTTTCTAAATTGAGTTTAACTGTTAATAATTTAGAAGTTTTTGTTATAAATTATTTAGATGCTAATAAAGAAGAAGTATTAAAAAAGTGTGAAATGGATTTAAATGAGTATTCATTTGTTTTACATGAATTGCTTGAAAAACATAAACATATGAAAAGTGTAGAAGTTGAAGCAATTGCTTCTGATTTAAATAGAAGTGGAACAGAGGCTTTTGAAAGATTGCAAGAAGCTTTAATTAGTAGAACTACAATAGATTATAAAGGCGAGGAAAAAACTGTAACAGAATTAAGAGCACTAGCTTTTGATAAAGATAGAGAGATAAGAAAAGCTGCTTTTGAAAAAGAAGTACAATTATTAAAAAATAATGAAATAGCTTATGCTGCTTCAATTAATGGGGTTAAAGGAGCAACTATTTCTTTAGATGAATTACATCTTTATACACCTTTAGAGAGAAGTCTTGAGCAATCACGAATTAATGAAAAAACAATAGAGGCTTTAATCTCTACTATAGAAAAAAATCTTCCTTTATTTAGAAAATATTTAAATAAAAAAGCTCAAATGTTAAATTTAGATCATCTAGCTTTCTATGATTTATTTGCACCTGTTTCTAAAGAATCGAAATTTTATGAATTTGAAGATGCTAAAGAATTTATATTAGATAAATTTTATGGGTTTTCAAAACAAATGGGAGATTTTGCTAAAAATGCTTTTGATAATAATTGGATTGATGCAGAGCCTAGAAAAAACAAAGTAGGTGGAGCTTACGATGTAGGATTTCCTGATGCACAAGTTTCAAGAGTTTTATGTAATTATGATTATTCCTATAATGGACTTTCAACTTTAGCTCATGAATTAGGGCATGCTTATCATGATAGTGTGGTTCTTCCTAAATCACATTTGCTAAGAACTTATCCCATGACTTTAGCTGAAACAGCTTCTATTTTTAGTGAAACTATAGTTTTGCAAGGAGCCTTGGAAAAGGCAGATGAGAGTGAGAGAATTTCATTAATTGAAACTTTCTTACAAGATACAACTCAAGTATGTGTAGATATTTTATGTAGATTCTATTTTGAGAGAGAATTGTTTGCAAAAAGGGTTGAAAGCGAATTGAGTAGTGAAGAATTATGTAAAATCATGGTTGAATCACAAAAGAAAACTTATGGAACTCTAAGCGAATATCATCCCTTTATGTGGGCTGTAAAAGGTCATTATTATAGTAGTGATTTTTCTTTTTATAATTATCCATATGCTTTTGGTCAATTATTCGCTTTAGGGGTGTTTGCTCAAAAAGAGAAACTTGGTGATGATTTTGCTCTAAAATATAATAATATGCTTGAGCATACTGGAAAAGATAGTGCTAAAAATGTTGCATCATTATTAGATTGTGATATTGAGAGTGAAGAATTTTGGCAATCTAGTTTGGATATTGTTTCTAAATATGTTGAGGATTTTGTAAATGCAAGTAACAATTAATAAAATAGCCCAAGGTGGTGAAGATATTGAAAAGCTTGATAGTGGGAGAACTGTTTTTGTTGATGGTGCTTTAATTGATGAAGTGGTGGATATTGAAGTTTATAGAGAAAAAAAATCATATGCAAAAGCAAAAATTATAAATATTATTAAAGCTTCAGATGATAGAGTTATACCTTTTTGTTCACATTATGATGAATGTGGTGGATGCAATCTACAACATTTAAAATATGAAGAACAAATAAAACTTAAAGAAAAACTTGTATTAGAGCATATAAAGAAAATATCTAAAATTGATTTATCAAAAGTTAAAATACTTAATACTGAAGTATCAAATGATAAAAAATATCGAAATAGAGTTAGATTTCATGTTTCAATGGCAGAAAAGAAAATTGGATTTTTGAAAAAACATAGTAATGATCTATGTGAAATTGATAATTGTCCATTATTGGTAGATTCAATAAATGAAGCTATAAGTCAAAAAGAGATTTTAAAAGCTGCTAGAATAAATATGTTTAATAATAATTCTCGAGGGAATTATATTCAAGTTCCTGTTTTTGCAGGTGATGATAGATTAAGTTTTTCTAAAGATAGAGTAAAAATTACAATAAACAATAAATCCCTTAATGTTAGTGCTAATGTGTTTTTCCAATCGAATCCAAAAATGTTATCGAAACTAATAAATTATGTAATATCTAAAATTGATAGTGATTCTGTTATGGATTTATATAGTGGTGTAGGAACTTTTTCTGCTTTTCTTCCTGATAAAACAATTGCTGTTGAAAAGCAAAGAGAATGTTTAAATTTAAGTAAATTTAATGCACCAAATGCAATTTCATATACAGGTGAAGTTGAAAAATGGGGTAAAAAAAATAAAGAAAAAGTTGATATAGTTGTGGTTGATCCACCAAGAACAGGATTATATGAAAGTGTTCCAAAAATGATAAATAAATTTGAAGCAAAAAAAGTGATATATGTATCTTGTAATCCTGTTACTTTAGCAAGAGATATAAAAGCTTTTAATAATCTTAATTATAATCTAGATGAAATAAAAGTTTTTGATTTTTATCCTCATACTCACCACTCAGAATGTGTAGTAGTTTTAACTAAAGTTTAAATTTTTTAAGTCAAGTTCAATTTTTTTATTATAATAGTTTAAAATATAATCAGCCTTATTATTATCTATTTCATTAATAGATAATAAAGGTTGCGGGGTATTTTCAAATTTAATTATATTTTTTTCATACCAAACTACATCAAGCCATTTGTTAAATTTATTGCCAGTATTGTGAAATATTCCAATTTTTGTAAATCCTATATTTTCATGGAGTTTTTCACTTGGTATATTGGGTTGTGTTATTACACCATATATATTATAGATATTTTGTAATTTTAAGATATCAATAAGGGCTAAATACAAAATTTTACCAATTCCAAAATTTGTATAATCTTTATCTAAGTAGATTGATAATTCCGCATCCCATTGATACGCTTCTCTATTTCTGAGTCTGCTAGCATAAGCATAGCCAATAACTTTATTATTTATTGCACAAACTAAATATGCATAAGTATTAGAAATACTTTTAATTCTTTGTTTGAATTCATCAAGAGAAGGTTTTTTGCATTCAAAAGTTATAGTAGTTTCTTCAATATAGTAATTATATATTGAAGAAATATCTTTAGTATCTGATAAATTCATAAATCTTATGCTAAAATTATTTTTCATTTAATAAATCCTTTTATTATATGAGTAAATAATATAATAAATAATTTGTAAATAAAAAGCAAAAATTATTTAATTTTGTTTATAAAAGTAATTTTGAAAATTTATCTGCACTTTCTTTAACTTTATTAATAACTTCAGCATTATCTTTAATTTTACCTCTGTCAAAACAATTTAATACTTTTATTACATCACTAATTTCGTAACCTAAAGCTTCAAGTGGTTTGTACATAGCTTGTGCTGTATATCCCATATCTTTCTCATCTTCTTGTTCACAAATGGCAATTACAATAGCTTTACGATTTTGATTACTTAATGAACTAGACCATTTTCCAGGTCTTGGATTTTCAAAATTATAAAAACAATATAGTCTATCGATATAAGCTTTCATCCATGATGTTATATTATAATTATGAGTTGGACAAATTAATACTAAGCCTTGACTTGAGATAATATCTGGATAAAAGTTTGTCATATCATCTTTTATTCCAGTGCATATTTTATCTTTTCTACATCGCTCACAACCAATACAACCTGAAAAATTATATTCTCGTAAGTTTATTATTTTTTCATTAACGTGATTTTCTTTTACAACATCCATAAAATACTTTAATAAAATATCAGAATTACCATTTTTTCTAGGACTTCCATTTATTCCTAGAATTTGTTTTTTTGTTTCCATTATCATAAAATTCCTTTTCCATTACAAATCAAAATATGATTAATAATATCATAAAAGAGAAAATCTAACAAATAATGAAAATCTTATAAAAAAATACTCTCAATCTTGTAAGACTAATATAAAATAATGATTAGCTAATTTGTTTATTTAATAGATAAAAGAATAGAAATATATTGTTAGTAGCAACAAACAAAAATACATAATTTTAGATAATATTTATTAAAATAATTCTACTTAGAGGCTTTTTTTTAGAAAAAACAATTGACACGTTAGTTTAGTATAACTTATTCTGTATTAGTGAATTTTAAATAATTAATAGAGG
>CAZPTG010000208.1:0-4590 GCA_964589355.1 uncultured Spirochaetaceae bacterium | reverse complement strand
CTTCTTCAAATTTTTCTACCTTAAGTTCCAATATATCAATATAATCTGAAGCAAAAGCATCACCAAATACATTTTCACTAGTTGCATCTTCATCAGATACTACCTCAAAAGATGTAGCAAGATCATTTTGTTCAGGAAGCTGATACTCTTCTAATAAAACAACCTTTTTATCTCTAGAAAAATCTTCTTTAATAATAAAATATAATCCATACCATTTATTATTTTCATTTGTCATATCAAATAAATAAGTTCCGGGAACTACATCAGATAAGATAAATCGCCCATCAACATCGGTAAATAAATAAAGTTCTTCATTTGTTTGAAGAGACTCAACTCCGTTTTCATCTACAATAACATTGTAAATAGGAGAAGAATACTGCTCAAAAGGAGTTTTATCAGTTTTAAGTAACACCCCACTTACTGTATATGTAACAGGAGAGGATATTTTTTGAGAGAAACCACTACTAGTTGTTGGATTAACCTCATAAGAGAATGAAGCTCCTGAACTATATAGACTCTCTGTTGTACCATACATAATTAAATTATTTCTTGCATTAGCAGCTAATTTGGTATAAACAACATTACCAAATAATGGTGATAATTCTTCTAAGTTAGAGCTATTAGTCTTACCAATAGATATAGGATTATTTGCAAACTCACCCTGAGGTTTAATAATTATAAAATTAGAAGCTGCAGCTTGACTAATAGCAAACAAGCCATCAGCATAATATAAAGCACTAGATATAGAAGCTGATGTATTATGAGCCTTCAACTCATTAGAAATATTATGTTTTAATAACAATGAATAATATGTATCAACATGCTGCCAATATAAATTATATACAGGAGAGGCTGATTCAAAATATTGTAATCCACCAATATTAAATTGTAATGAATCTTGATTTGATGGTTTATAAGATACAGATAAACTACTTGAGCCTTCTGATGAAATAGATTTAGAAGTAGTTAAATCATTAAAAATAGTTAATCCAACTCCTAATTGAAGTGAAAAATCCAAATTATTTGATAAAGCTTCCTTATTAACATTTAGAGAACTTGTCAAATTAACTCCAGCTACTGGTGTATAATTTGAGGAGAATGATGCTGATAAGCCTAAACCTTTTTCATTTATTATTGCATTAATTGAAGTAGTTAAAGGAGGTCCAAATGTATTTTCATAACTATGACCTAGTGACAATTCAATTTCACTAGCTGAGTGTAAAGAGTTATCACTATAATCCCAAACAGGTAAATCCAAATTTAATGTAGCACTAATATCGCCTATAAAAGTATCTATAGTATGAGAAATAGAAGCTGAAATAGTTGGAGAATAATCTAATTTAAAATCTAGTGATAAATTTCCACTAAATGGTCCGCTCATTGTAGCTAAAACACCACTAAATGTAGTTTTAAACTCATCACTACTTAAAGCAAAAGAGCTATTGAGAGTAAAATAATGTGATAAACCAACATTTAAATACAACCTAGCATTTAAATCTAATAAATCATAATCATACCATTTCAAATCAAAATAAGGTAATCTAAATAAAGAAGTTGAATCATCAGATCTTTCAGATTTACTAAAAGCAGCACTAAATCCATATAAATAATCACCTGAAGCTAATAACCTAGAATCATAAGGTATATCAAAATCATCTAATATAATTGGGAAAGACTTATCATTTGGAACGATTTTTATTTTTACATGATTAGCTCCTTGATCTAGAGGGAAATCCTGTAATATATACTCACCTTTTCTAAGATTTTTTACAATTTCTTCGTCTTCATTCATATAAATATACATAATAGAATCTGCTTCTAATAAGTATCTTTTTGTAAATTGATGTTTTAGTTCTTCACCCACTCCATAAGAATAATTTTTTTCCAAAGTAAAACCAACTGGAATACCATCATTGGCAAGATAAGAGCCTACATTACCAAAATTTAATTTTAGATTTTTATCTCTAAAATAATAAGTTCCTTCCCATGTACTAAAATCATATTGAAAAATGCTTGTTGTAGTATCAACATCATATGTAAAACTATTAGAAAAATTAAAAGAAACCTTTCCAATATTAAGTTGATTATTCATATATATTGAATTATTAGAATAAGGATTTAATATTAAATCACCATAAGTAAATGAACTTGAAAGATTAATTGTACTTACAGCTGATAACTTACTAGGAGTTAGTACAAGAGCATCAGATATACCATATTTTTCATTTCGTTGAATTAAAGAATTTTTTTCAATTTTTGAAACAGGCAAATATTGAAGAGGCATATCATTTACATCAAATTCTAAATAAACTTCAAAAGCAACAACATCAATTTCTGCCCCAACTCCTAATTCTTGTAATTCCTCAATAGTATAATAATCAATTCAATTATTAAATAGTCTTTGAATACAATAATCACTTAGCAATCCGCTTACATTTTCATATAAACTATTTGAACCAATTGAATAAGTAGATCCTTCAAATTTAGTTTCAACATCACCAACTCGATCACCATTAACAAATAAAGTTAAATAATATATACCATCATCAAATAAAGCTTGATCACTTTCACCAGCTATATAGAAATCACTAAAGAAATCATCATCTGTTTGATTTTCTTCAGTTTCACTAGGATTAAATAAATCATACTCTTCTTGTGTTTGAATAAAGGGTGGAAATAATATTGGCTCAAAAGGAGTGCCTAAATCATTGGCAAATCCACCATCAAAGAAATTATCATCGAATTCTTCATCACCAAAGAAATCATCATCAAACTCTTCATCAGCAAATAAATCTTCATCAAATTCTTCATCAAATTCTTCATCGGCAAATAAATCTTCATCACTAAAATCATCTTCAATTAAATCGCCATTTTCAATAGATTTTTCTTCAACAGTGAGATCTTTGAATTCTTCTTCTTTAGTGATAGAACTCTGTTCATCACTTTTTTGTGAAATTAAATTTGCTTTTTGAATGTTTTGTTGAATTTTATTAAAATCAACATTTAGAGAAATATCATCAAAGACATTAATATCAATATTTTGATTAAAATAATTAGACTCAAATACATTAACCTGATTTTCAGCTAAATAAATATCTTCAATATCATTTTGTTGATAAATTTCAGGCAATATTTTTTCATCTAATAATCCTAAATCATAATAATACCTTTCTTGATTTACATCAATTTTACCATTATTTGATATTTTTTTTTGTCTAATTAAAGTAGAAACTTCTTCATTTGTTTCTATAGCCTTATAATCATTAAAACAAGATCTTGTTAAAAGAATGATTACTAAAAAAATAAAAACTAACAAAAAAGTTAATCTTGAAACTTTAGAAGCTCCTACTTTTTTGATATTCTTCAATATCTACTCCAAGTTTATTTGTAATCAAACTTACTCTTATATCTCACTCCTGATTCTCTAGACAAATTACTAGGCCAAGGTATATGTAGAGTAACTGTTTTTCTTGCTAGAACATTTGTTCCAGTTAATCCTGACAATTGTTTTTCTCCTTCTAATCTAACAGTATTACCTTTACTATCTTGAACAATTAAAGATGCATTTGTTAATAATTGATGAACTGTTCCTAAGTTGGATAGAGTAACAGCCATTGTTTCTACTTTTTCTTTTGTTACCTCTCCGTCTTCATCACTCGATTCTACTATTTTATAAGATGGAGCTACTTGTCGTATTGAAACATTTTCAACAACTTGTGAAGGTTCAACATAAGCACTAGTAGTATAGACATATAAAAAATTAAACATACTATTATCTTCTTCATTTTTACCTTTAGAATATGGAACTTGTTCAGCTTTTATTCTAAAACTTAATTCAGAAGTAGTTGTTTGAGGGCCTCTATATTGAACTCTTATAATTTGAGAGCTTTGTGGTTTAACAATGGTTTTATTAGGAACAATAGAAAAATATTGAGTCGCAGGAGAATTTATTTCCTTACCTAAAGCATCCTGAGATCTTGTTAATGCAGAAATCTCAACAGCAATTGAATCATTACTATCGTTTACAATTGTATAAGTTTTTGTATTACCAGCTCCTGTTGGAGTGAAAGATTGCTCAAGTGGTGAAAATTGAAAAGCAAACATTTCTACCGAAACAAAAGTAATAAGTAATACCAATAATGATAATATTTTCTTTAATTTTTCCTTCATGACTACCGTCCCTTTTTATATCTCTTTAATTATATTACGAAAGAATATCATTTTATACAAGAAAAAAAAACTAATATGGCATATATTTCAATATAAAATACTAATATTTACTAAAATAAAAGCAAAAAAAACCATATTATCTTAACATAAATAAAGTTAATTATAGATAATTAGCAATAATAGTTATCATTATTAATTATACTTATGTCAAAACTAAAATTTCTCTAGCAATAAATAAAACCCCTCTAATAATAAAATATCATAGATTATTCGATTTTTCACTATAAATTAGAAAAAATACATATTAATTGACATAAATGAAATTAAAATGATAATCTCAATCTATAATCGGGCTGTAGCGCAGAGGTTTAGCGTACATGTCTGGGGGACATGGGGTCGGCGGTTCAAATCCGCCCAGCC
>CAZPTG010000207.1:0-4638 GCA_964589355.1 uncultured Spirochaetaceae bacterium | reverse complement strand
ATATTAATATAAAATATTCTATTGAAAAAGATTTTAATCTTGAAAAATATGAAGAAAAGGCTATATATAGAGTTGTCCAAGAAAGTATTACAAATTCTATTAGGCATGGTCACCCAAGTGAAATAAATGTATCTATCATTAAAGAAAACAACAACCTTTTGCTTGAAATTAGAGACAATGGTATTGGTTGTAAAAAGATTAACCCAGGCTTTGGTACTCGTCATATGAAAGAGAGAATTGAAAATATTAAAGGTAGTATTGAATATAAAAGTAATAAGGGATTTATAGTAAGTGCAATAGTTCCTTTGCGCATTGAGGAGAAAAAAGATAATGATTAAAGTTCTAATAGTAGATGATCAACAACTTGTAAGAGAGTCTTTAAAAATAGTTTTAGATAGTAAAGAGAATTTTAATGTAATAAATATTGCAGAAAATGGATATTTGGCTCTTCAGTCTATAAAAAAAGAAAAACCAGATGTTATTTTAATGGATATTAGAATGCCTCAACTAGATGGTGTACAATGTACAAAAATGGTAAAAAATAAATATCCTGAAATTAAAATTATTATTTTAACAACGTTTGATGATGATGAATATGTATTTAGTGCTCTAAAAAATGGAGCTAGTGGATACTTACTTAAAGGAACTTCTACTGATAAACTTTGTGAAGCTATTGAGACAGTATACTCAGGTCAAGCTATGATTAACCCTGATGTTGCATCGAAGGTTGTAAAACTTTTTTCAGAACTTGCAAATGCATCCTCTTATATAAATATAAATAAAGAATATGTTTCAGAAATCACCTCATCAGAGTGGAAAATAATTCACCAAATTGAAAAAGGTTTATCAAATAAAGAAATTGCTAATGAACTTTTTTTATCAGAGGGAACAGTTAGAAACTATTTAAGCTCAGTACTTGATAAGCTTGAACTAAGAGATAGAACTCAACTTGCTATCTGGGCTGTTCAAAAAAGATTAATGGATAGGAGTTAAATAGATAATTTTATGAAAAAAATTCTTTTTACATTATTACCACTACTCATTATTATTCCTATTATTATAATTGCTGTTATTGTTACAAACCAAAGAGATATTACTCTTGAGGTTGGTATTTTTGCGGGTAGTAACTGGAATGTAGCAAGTGAAGATAGTTATAGAAACATTGATGATGCTATAGAAGAATTCCATAAAATTCATCCTAATATAAAGGTTCACTATTATTCTGGAATTCGAAAGGAAGATTATTCATCATACCTCGCTGAAAAAGCTCTTGAAGGAGACTTACCAGATGTTTTCTTTATTTTGAATGAAGATTTTAATAAATATGCTGAACTTGGTCTTTTACTCAATTTAGAAAAATTAATTGAAAAAGATCCTAATATTTCAAAAGACGATTATTTTGAATCTGCATATAATTCAGGAACTTATCTAAATGGCCAATTTGGACTTCCGTATGAAGGAAATCCAAATTTAATGGCGATAAATAGAACTTTATTGGAAAACTATAATATTGAACTTCCTCCCCCTTCTTGGAATTGGAATGATTTTATTGATGTATGTAGAGATATTACTAAAGATGTAAATAATGATAATAAATTGGATACTTTTGGAGTTAGTAACTTAAACTGGTTAGATGCAACTTATGCAAATGGTATTACTCTTTTTAATTACATTGGAACTCAATCATACTTTGATGATGTAAGAGTAAAAGATGCTGTGAGTTTCATGCAAAAGATTAATACTATAAATGACAATCAAAGCCTCTCTTCAATTGATTTTGATAAAGGAAAAGTTGCATTTATGCCTATTAGTTTTGCAAAATATAGAACATATACTGCATATCCCTATAAGATTAATAAGTATTTAGATTATCAATGGGACTTTACTACAATGCCAAGTGGCCCATATGGAGACAATATCAGTGAAATGCAATCTCTATTAATGGCTATTAATGTCAATACAAAACATAAAAACATAGCGTTTGATTTACTCAAATGCTTTACTCATAATTTTAAGATACAAGAGCAAATTTATAAATTCTCTCAAGGAGCTTCTCCTCTTAAATCTGTAGCAGCAAGCGATACTATTGCAGATATTTTATTAGAAAATATGGAAGTTAATGATATGAAATATAATAATAATTTATTATATGAAATTATGGATAAAAGTATTTCTCCTCAAAAATTTAGTGAATATAATGAATGTATGGCTATTGCTGAAAAAGAAATTGACTATATTATAAATGAAGAATTAGATACATCTATTTCTCTAAAACAGCTTCATAGAACTATTCAATCTATGCTCGATAATTAATAATATTACAATTGTCATATAAAAGTAATTACATATTGCAGATGCACTCCTTAAAAATCACACTTAAACTTAAGTTAAATAAATTAAGGAGGCTTTTTTTATGAAAAAAGTATTAGTATCATTATTATTAGCATCTATTGTTCTAAGTAGTGTTTTTGCACAAGGTGGAGCAGAAGAAGAAAAATCTGGCTACAAATATGGTTTCACATGTATGGACCAATCAAATCCATTTTTTGTTCTTATTGAACAAACCATTAGAGATGAAGTAGAAAAAAGAGGAGATACTCTTCTCTCTGTAGACCCTGCTAATGACGTATCTCGTCAAATCCAACAAGTTGAAGACTTAATTGCTCAAGACATTGATGGTATTTTCTTAAACCCAGCTGAGGCTGAAGGTATTATCCCAGCTCTTGATCAATTAAAAGCAGCCGGAATTCCAATAATTAACTTTGATACAGAGGTTGCTGAAATGAGTTATGTTGCAACATATGCTGGTAGTGATAACTACAATGCTGGTAAAGTTTGTGGTGAAGACTTAGTCAAGAAAATTCCAGGTGGCGGAGATATAATTGTTTTAGATTCTCCTACAATGAATTCTGTAACTGATAGAGTTGATGGTTTCATTGATGCAATTGAAGGTAAAGGATTTAATATTGTTGCACAACAGGATGCTAGAGGTAACCTACAAAAATCAATGGGTATCAGTGAAGACTTATTACAAGCTCACAGTGATGTAGTAGCTATCTTTGGTGGTAACGATCCTACAGCTCTTGGCGCTTTAGCTGCTGCAAATGCTTCTGGTATCACAGATTGTTTAATTTATGGTGTTGATGGATCTCCTGATATTAAGAGTGAAATAGCTAGAGGTGATGAATCATTAATTGAAGGTTCTGGTGCACAATCTCCAATCAACATTGCAACAACTTCAGTAGATTTAATGTATAAAATCATGAATGATGAAGAAGTTGATGCAAGATACCCTGTTCCTACTTTCTTAATCACAATTGACAACGTTGACGAATATGGTACAGATGGCTGGCAATAAGCCTAAGACCTAAAGCTTAAGGAGTGGAAACACTCCTTAAGTATTTTATAAAGAAATAATCTTTAAACAATTTTAGTAGGATAAATTTATGAATAAAAATGTTTTACTCAAAATGAATAATATACACAAGCAATTCCCTGGTGTATACGCCCTTAGGGATGTTAATTTTGAGCTACAAAGAGGTGAAGTCCATGCCCTTCTTGGAGAAAATGGGGCGGGTAAATCAACTCTTATTAAAGTGCTTGGTGGAATATATGAAGCTAATGAAGGAGATATTCTTATTGAAGGAAATTCTCTAAGTATTAAAAATGTTCTTCAAGCTCAACAAAATGGTATTGCAATCATTCATCAGGAATTAGTTTTAGTTCCTTATATGAGTGTTGCTGAAAATATTTATCTAGGTCGTGAACCTATGAAAGGCTTTATTGTTGACAAAGATAAAATGAACAATGAAGCTAAACAACTTTTAGTTGATTATAATCTTGACTTTGAACCAACTACCCTTATTAAAGATTTAGCAATTTCTCAACAACAAATGGTAGAAATCATCAAAGCTATATCATTTAATTCTAAAATATTAGTAATGGATGAACCCACTTCTTCAATTAGTGATAAAGAAGTAGATTTTTTATTTTCTATTATGAGGACTTTAGTTAATAAAGGTGTTGGTATTATATATATATCTCACAAAATGAGTGAGTTAAATGAAATTTGCGATAGAGTTACAGTTCTTCGAGATGGTGAATATGTTGGAACAAAGGTTGTTAAAGAAACAACTAAAGAAGAACTAATTAATATGATGGTTGGAAGAGAACTATCAAATTATTATACAAGAAATTTCCTTGAACCTGGAAAAACAATTTTTACATGTAAACACCTAAATGATAATAATATGGTAAAAGATGTATCCTTTGATGTAAGAGAAAAAGAAATTGTTGGATTAGCTGGCTTAGTTGGTGCTGGTAGAAGTGAAAGTGTTAAATGTATCTTTGGATTAACAAAAGATTATGAAGGAGAGATTTATTTCCTAGGCGATAAAAAGCACTATAAAAATGCAAAAGAAGCACTAAAAGATGGTATTTCTTTAGTCCCTGAAGATAGAAAAGAAGAGGGTTTATATCTCATTCAAAGTGTAGAATATAATACTACAATTGAAGTTCTTCACGAATTCATAAAAGGAATAAGATTAAATAAAAATATAGAAGAAGATATTACTCAAAAATATATTGATCTTATGGATACAAAAACCCCTTCTCTCTCTCAAAGTGTTGGTAATTTAT
>CAZPTG010000206.1:0-4662 GCA_964589355.1 uncultured Spirochaetaceae bacterium | reverse complement strand
TAATGATTTATGTGCTTTTGGTGCAATAACATATTTTAAAAAAAATAATGTTAGATTACAAAAAGATTTATTATATGGAACATTTGATAATGCTTTTTGGATGAAAAATGTAAGAGAAGAGATAATTGTAATTGAGCAAAATACAAAAGAGTTAGGTGAAAAAGCAGCTAAGCTATTACTTTCTAGAATTAATAAAAAAACTTTTGTATATGATGAATATTATATAGATACCAAAATTTTATCAATAAATAATTCGGGTGTTGAAATTTTATAAAAGGTTGATAAGATATTTTTTTTAAAGTTATTTAATCGATTAAACAACTTTAATATTTAGGAGGTTTTAAATGGCAAATATTGTAGCATTAGGGGAATTGCTAATTGATTTTATACAAATTGGGGAAAGCGATATTAACAATCCTTTATATGAAGCTAATCCTGGAGGTGCACCTTGCAATTTTTTAGCAATGACAACTAAACTTAAAAATAATGCATTTTTTATTGGAAAAGTAGGAAATGATAATTTTGCTAATCAATTAGAAAACGCAATTGTTAAAGCAAATATAAATAGTGATGGATTAATAAAAAGTAATAATTATAGTACAACATTGGCTTTTGTTCATCATGATAGTTACGGTGATAGATCGTTTAGTTTTAACAGAAGTGCTGATGCAATGATAATGGAAGATGATATTTTATCTAATTATTTTATTAATAAAGATGTTTTTCATTTTGGAACACTCTCAATGACTAATGATATTTGCAAAAAAGCAACTTTAAAAGCGATAAAATTAGCAAAAGAGAATAAACTATTAATTTCTTTTGATCCTAATTTAAGAGAAAATTTATGGGACGATTTAGAAAAAGCAAAAGAAGCTTTTGAAATTGGTTTTAAAGTTTGTAACATATTAAAAATAGCAGACAATGAATTAGCTTGGTATACAGGTGAAGACGATTTAGATAAGGCTATAAAATTATTTCGAGAACAATATCAAATAGATTTAATATTTTTAACTTTAGGCAAAAAAGGTTCAAAAGCATATTATAAAGATATAGAAGTAGCAACTCCAACTTTTTTAGATATTAAATGTGTTGATACAACAGGAGCTGGTGATAGTTTTATGGGTTGTTCTATATCTAAAGTACTAGAATATGGAATTCAAAATTTAAATAAAAATAATTTAAAAGATATTCTTTTATTTGCTAATGCAGGGGCATCCCTTGTAGCAAGTAAAAGAGGTGTTATAAATATTTTACCTAATGTAGATGACATAGAAACAATAAAAAATAAAAATAATTAAGAAAAAGGAAATATATTATGAAAAATGAAATGAAAGTATCAATAATGGATGGGATTGGTAAAACATCATATCAAATGAGAGAAATTCCAACTCCTAAAGATGATGAAGTCTTGATAAAAATTCAATATGTTGGAATTTGTGGTTCTGATTTACATTATTATGAACATGGTAGGATTGGAAACTATATAGTTGAACCACCTTTTGTATTAGGACATGAGGCTAGTGGGGTAGTAACTAAATTAGGAAAAAATGTGAACTCTTTGAAAGTTGGGGATAGAGTTGCTCTTGAACCTGGTAAAACTTGTGGAAAATGTGAATTTTGTAGGACAGGAAGATATAATTTATGTTCTGATGTTGTTTTTTTTGCAACCCCTCCAGTTGATGGAGTTTTTAGTGAATATGCTACACATCCTCAATCTCTTTGTTTTAAATTGCCTGAAAATGTAGATCCTATAAATGGTGCTTTAATTGAGCCTTTAGCTGTAGGTTTTCATGCAGCTGATCAAGGAGGCGCTAAAGCTGGTCAAAAAGCTGTTATTTTTGGTGCAGGTTGTATTGGATTAATGACATTATTAGCTTTAAAAGCTTATGGTTTAACAAATATAACAGTTGTTGATATTCTAGAAAATAGATTAAAACAAGCCAAAAAAATGGGTGCAACACATGTTGTAAATTCCTTAGACAAAGATTTTAAAGATCAATTTAACGAAATAACAGATAATAAAGGATTTGATATAGCTTTTGAAACTGCTGGTAGTGAAGTAACAACTAGAGTTTCAATTGAAGTTCTAAAAAAAGGTAGTCATTTAGTTTGTGTGGGATATTCAAAAACGGGTGAGATGAATTTACCTATGAGTCTATTATTAGATAAGGAAATAACTATAAATACAGTATTTAGATATAGACATGTATATCCTAAAGCAATAGAGGCTGTAGCAAGTGGTATGATAGATCCAAGTTTAGTAGTTACAGATATTTTTGATTTTGATGATGTTCAAAATGCAATGGATAAATCAGTTGAGGATAAAGCAAACATTGTTAAATCTGTTATAAAAATAAGTGGTTAATAATATTTTTGATAAGTTTTATAAATATAAATTTTTATTTTTTTAATGAGTGGTAGTTGTATCAACTGTCAATAAATCTGTGATATAATAAAATTTGAGTTAATGATTTATCTAAACAAAATCATTAGTAAATTGAACAAATAGTCCTATATTGAATTTATTCTTGTGGGACTATTTTTATTTGAATTTATATTTGAATAGAAAATAATTGATACCCTTTTTTATTATAATGATATTGTTATTATGTATTTAGTTTATTATAATCTTTTTTATTGTGCTTTGGAGGATACATGAAAAAAAGATTTATATTGTTATTAGCTTTGTTTATTATTAGCATAAGCTATCTTAGTGCAATGACTAATGGACAAAAGATTCATCCAATTGATTCATCCATTTATTCATCTATGGAAAAGTTGTATTTATTGGAAAATCATTCTTTACCATCAAGTTCAAAACCTTGGAGTGAAGCAGAGATTCTTGATATGCTAGATGGTGTAAATCCAACATCTAAAATATCTAAAATGTTATATGATAATATTTACAATCAAGTAGGAGCTAAATCTGAAATTAGTCTAAGTGATGATGATGTTAGAATGAATTTTGATATTACAACAGCTTTTGAGGTTTATGCTCATCAAAATGAAGTTTTTAAAGATGAAGAGTATTGGGTTCATGGTTTTAATTATAGAGAAAAGTTTTTAGATGTAGAGTGGGATTTATTCAGTAGTGATAATATATATGTATATTTTGATGCTGTAATATTAATGAATTCTCTTGGAAATCATCACAATGATGAAAATGGGAATTACTTATATCAAAATAAGTTTGTAACGAATTCTCCCCTTTTACCACCAGCAGATTTTGGTGCAGATGGTGATTTCACATTTCCTTATAGAAGCTTTGGATCTTTTGGATCAGATCATTGGAATTTATCAATTGGGCGTGATAGATTTTCTTGGGGTCCCGGTGAAAGTGGTAATTTAGTTTTAGGAGATCATTTTATACAACATGATTTTATAAAATTTACAACTTTCCATAATTCATATAAATATACTTTGTTCTCATCTTTTTACCCACCAGATTCAACAATGGGTGTTGATCAAAACTGGGAGCCAACTGGTTTTAAAATGTTCTTAGGTCATAGAATTGAATTTAGCTTCTTAGAAGATAAATTAGGGCTTGCTCTAAGTGAATCTGTAATTTATAAAACAGATTATAATACACTAAATCTTGCTGCTATTAATCCATTTGGATTTTTCCATAATGAATATATAAGAGGTATGGCAAATTCTCTTATTTCTGCAGAGATTGATTATAATCCATTTGGTTATCTTGACATTTATGGACAATTTGCAATTGATGAAATATCTCTTGGAGAAAAATCACAGCCAGAAGCTGGCTCTTATCCAAATGCTTTTGGTTATATGATAGGCGCAAAAGCTGCAATACCTATAAGTGAAAAATATGTTGCAAAAACTTCGTTAGAAGCTGTATTTACAGATCCATTCTTATATCTTAGAGGGTTAGATAATATTGAAAACAATGATACAGATCTGAATGGTTATAGCCATGGTTATGGTTTTGATGCAATTGTTAAAAACTTTAATAGCCCTGGAGATTATAAGAGGATGTATTTAGGATATGAATATGGCGGTGATGCTATAGTTATTAATTATACCTCTTCAATTGAAAATATTGGACTTTGGAGTGCATATTTTGATGCAATGTACATGCTTCATGGTAATAAGAGACTTGATTCAGGTTGGAGCTCTTATGGTAAAAATGGACTTGATGAATTAGTTACAATTTTATCAGGTGATGTAATTGAGAGAACTCTAATATTAAGTCTTGGTGGTAGATTAGATATTCCTCAAGTTTCTGGTATGTATGTAAAAGCTAATGTTGATTATATAAATATTGAAAATATGGTCGATGATGAGCCAACATCAAGTGGTATAACTTCTGATTATGGTGATACTTATGATGATTATTTAAATATCGAGGGTAATAACGAAAGTGATATTCAAATGAGTTTTGCTTTAGGATATACATTTTAATAATGAGACTACTTATTAAATAAATGTTATGTGTTATTGCTATCTTATTTTATCAAAAGTTTGATTAATTGGTTTAAAAGCGTCAAATCTTTGACGCTTTTATCTAATAAGTCCCTCTAAAGATATATTTTTCAACTCTTGTGTTGTTATTGTGCCAAATTTGATTTATTAAATAATTTAGCACTTTTTATAATTTCTTTTTTTATAGAATGTTTTGCTTATTTTCAGCATAATTAAGTA
>CAZPTG010000205.1:0-4687 GCA_964589355.1 uncultured Spirochaetaceae bacterium | reverse complement strand
TAGTTGAATTATTAGATAGCGGGGTAATAGAAAAAATGCCAAATATTTATGCAATTCAAAGTGAAAATTGTGCGCCTTTATTAAAAGCATTTAAATCGAAAATGAAGGAAACAACAAGTATTGAAGCAAAAGCAACATTAGCAGAAGGTATAGCAATTGGAAAACCAATGAGAGGAGAAGAAATATTAGAATTAGCTTATAAATACAATGTTAAATTTATTTATGCACTAGAAAAAGATATTTTAGAAGCAAGAAATATCTTAGCTAAAAAAGGTATATATTGTGAGCATACAACAGCTGCAAATTATGCAGCATATTTAAACTATGTTAAAGAAAATGGTGAAATAAAGGATTGTTTGATTACAATGTGTGGAGCAGGTTTAAAATCTGATCATTAGTTAAATATTGTAATTGTTTTTTCCCCATAACTTGAATTTATATCATCTCCTGTAACAAAATTTAAATAAATATTATCTGAAAATTTTCCTGCATTTAAGTTGTATGTACTGCTATTAGAATATGTATATATATAAAAATATCTACTAACATTATCACTAATATTTCTAACTAATATTTTGTCATAAGAGTTAACTTCAACAGTTTGATTTATGTTGGAATTAGCATTTCTTTTACTAAGTCGTATTTGGTAAGGGAATTCTTTTTCTCCATCACCTGAATCTTGAGATATTAGTTTAAAGTTGTTTTCGCTTGTTATTGTAAGTCCCACATAATAGCTATCGCTTGAAGAGGCACTAGAGGGAAGTCCAGCTTTTAAAGAAATAATCCATTCTAAATTATTTTGACCTAAATTGTTGAAGAAATTACCAGGATCCCAAGAAGCTGGTCTTGTAGCATTTACTTGTAAAAAAGATGAATATTCAGGATTAAATTCAATTGGTGTAGTTTGAGTAAATAGTGAATCTGATAAATTTCCAAAATAAAATGTAGTTTCAATTGTATTGTTTTCCAAATAAAAAAGATAGTAGTTAGTACTATTACCAGTATCTAGGGATAAAAATTGGCTAGAGTCTCCATTAGAATCTAATACATTAGAAGGATTTTCAATCAAATAATAAAATGTCAATTTAAAAGAGTCAGCTTCTTCTTCTAAATATACTCTTCTGTATATGTATGTTTTAATATCATCTATTTCAAACCAAGTCGTTTTTTCACCTAGATTATCATAGTCTACAGTTGTTTTTACTAATAATCTACAATCAGAACTGTTTCCTTCGTTATAAATAGTTGCTGTATAATTTGCAATATTTATATGAGGAATTGCTCTATAAAATTCACTCCATGTTGTAGAAGAATTTATTTCTGTAATTTTTATTACTTTTGCTCCGTTTACTGTATTCCCAGTTTGATATTCTGATTCAGTATTTACAGTAGTTGGAGAATAATTAATATTTTCTATATTAAAGAACGCAGATTTTACTTCATCTGGGCTATATAAAGCAAAAATGGAGTTCGTTGAAAAAATATATATGAATAAAATAAATAGTGCAAATTTTGTTATCTTTTTAGTTCTCATGTCATAAGATTATTACTATTAATTTTAATTGTCAATGATTTTGTCTTATTTTGATATAAATTTAAAAGTAAGAAACTTGTTTTATTTATTTTATCATGTTAAATTATATCTATAGATATAGGGGAAAAAAAAGTAGTATGAAAATAAAAAAACTAATATTATTGTTAATTGTGTCAGTACTTACGAATTATATTTTTGCAGACATTCCAATAGGCGGTCCCTCTGGTTCATATCCTTTGGGCATATCAAGCTTCTTTAACCCTAGTGAAGAGCCTTTATTTATGTTATCTGTGAATTCACAAAATATTGATTACAATCAATCTTCTATTCAATATGAGACATATGATTATGATTTAAGTTTATCAAATACTAGTGAAAATTTTAGTCTTTATGTATTAAGTAATTTTAGCAGTGGTCATTGGAAATGGACAGATTTTGAATACTATTATTTAACAATAACTTTTTCTAATAATTTTGTCCCAGTTGAGGATAGTGAGTTCGATAATGAAGAGTATCCACTTGTTTATATAAATTTCATTGATAATCTAAATACATCTACTTATAATTATTTTTCTTATGGTTGGGGTGTTGGAAAATATATTTATATGGATTCAATTAATCAAGGAGCATCCGCATCAATATCTTATGGAAGTCGTGAGGTACAATCAAAAAAATATGGGTATTATATATATATACCTTCAGGTTATACTTCTGAAGAAATAATTGATTTTAGTTTTACATGGGATGGATATACACAATCCGTAACTAAATATTGGGATATGGAAGCATATGTACGAGTAGAACTTGAGAGTATTTAAGCTTTGAAAATTAGTCAAATTAGTTTAGATGGTTTGAGTGTTGTAAATCCATTTGTTAGTAAGTATTGGGCTTTTATTAAAGCTCGAAATAATTGGGATGCAAAAGCTTATGAGATAGTATTAAAAGATGATAAATATCAAATGCTTTTATTATCTAAAAATTTATTTCTTAATTATTATATTGCTTATATACCCTTTTCTCCACAAAGTTTAGATGGGGAGAGTTTTCTTGAAATTGATACAATTTCTAAAATATTAGATGAAATAAATAATTTGTTATATAAGAGATATGTTTTTTTCAAAATTGATTTACCTTTTGGATATAAAGAAATTGATAAAAAGAATAAAATCTTTAAAGTCAATGATGAGAGCGTTCAACCTGAAGCTACTATAAGAATCAATTTAAATAGATCTTTAGATGTTATCAAAAAGGATTATCACAAAAGAGCTTTAAGACATTTAAAAAGAAATAAAGAAAACATCTTCGCTAACGAAGTTGAAATTTGTGAAGAAAATGTAGATATCTGGTATGCACTTTATCAAGAGACAGCAAAAAGAGATAAATTTAGTATAAGAGATAAAGAGTATATTAAAAATGTTTTGTTTTGTAATGAAGATGTTAGTAAAAAATTAATCTTTGCTTATAAAGATAATTGTTGTGTTGGTGGAATAATAATAATTTATTCAAAAGTCTTAGCTATATATTTGTTTGGAGCTTCAAAAAAACTTGAAAAATATTCTCCAAGTTATTCAATGCAAGATTTTGCAATTGAAAAATTAAATCAAATAGGTGTAAAGCAATATGATTTGCATGGAATTGGAATTGAAGAGAAATCCCCACATTTAAAAAGTTTGACATTATTTAAAACTTCTTTTGGTGGTGATATAATAAAAAGATGTGCAACAATAGATTATCCAATTAATAAAGGTTTATATAGAATTTATAAAATTGCTGAAAAAATAAGATATTTTATTTAACGATAATCTCTTTTACATTTTTTTTAAATTGATTTCCTCTATCAAATTCATTAATGAATAAATCAAAACTAGTAGCACCTGGGGATAAAAGAATAACTTTCATATCATATGAATTATCGCTAGTTGCATATTCATAGGAATGTTTTATAGCTGTTTTCATTTGTTTATAAGGGCCAATAAATTTAATTTTATTATCTTTTAAAAATGGTATTAACTTGTTTTGAGTAAAACTCCCATCTAATAGAGTTATTGATTTGGATTTTTTTAGAGCATTAATCATACCATTTACTTTTAAATCTTTATCAGTTCCACCACATATTAGATGAATGTTAATATCTTTAAAATGTGAAATACTAAAAGAAATTGCCTCAGGTATAGTTGCAGCACTATCGTTTACAAAAAGAATATTGTTTTTCATACCTACCCATTCAATTCTATGAGCTACACCTTTAAATGTATTTAAATGTTTTAAAATTAAATCTTTTTTTATGTTTAATGAATTTAGTGCTTTATATGCTGGAATAAGCTCTGGTGTGTGACTAATTTCTTTATTTATTTTTGTATCTAAATGTATTATCTTTTTTTTCTTCAATAAAGTTCTTTCTTTTATTGTTTTATCAAAAGCTTTAGGACAGATAGTAGTTTGAGTTTTATTTGTGAAAAGTTTTAATTTATCTTGTAGATATCTTTCCATAGAATTATAAGTATTTTGGTGGTCTTCTAACAAATTGGTAAAAATTGATAATTTAAAAGAAGGAAATTCACTATTTAGATATAAAAATGTATCTCTCAATTGCCATGATGAAAACTCACAAATTAAATAATCAATATTATTTTTAGAATTTTCAAGATAATTTGCAATTTCAAATGCACTGATTCCCATATTGCCAACTAGTTTGACATTGTAATTTAATTTGTTTAAAACATGATAAATTGCATGAGATGTTGTAGTCTTACCTTTTGTTCCTGTAATCCCAATTATATTAATAGTATCAAAATTATAATTGTCAAATAGGTAGGAGAAATCATTTATTATTGTTTTAGCATATTTTAAATAACTATTGCTTGGTAAAATAGAGGGGTTTTTTACAACAATATCAGCCCACATAAAATCTTCTATTTTATGTTCACCAAGATGAAGAATAGCTCCAAGTTTTTTTAGAGTGTTAATAGCTTGTTTAAAAGATTTTTCATTTTTTAAATCTGTAATAATTACTTCATGGTTTCTTTTTAAGAAAAATTTTGCAGCTGAAAATCCGCCTCCATTTAATCCTAATCCAAAAATTAATATTTTCATCTAGAACCTAATCTCCCACTTATAAAATTATAGACTTATTTATTGTTAAAAAACAACATA
>CAZPTG010000204.1:0-4716 GCA_964589355.1 uncultured Spirochaetaceae bacterium | reverse complement strand
CACCTTTTACAAGTCTTCTTGCATCGTCTAATATTTGATTTCTACTTCTAGAACGTAATGGACCTCTAATAACAGGAATGGCACAAAAAGCACATCTATGATTACATCCTTCACTTAATTTTAAATAAGCCGCTCCTGGATAGTTTAAAAGAGTACTTCTACAATAATAATCATCATCTGTATTTTTAGGATATTCAGGAGATAATACAACTTGATTATCATTTTCTAACATTTCATCAACAAGCTCACCAATCTGCTTTAAATCTCTATTACCAAATATTCCATCAGCTTCTGGAAGATCTAAAAACTCACTATACCTTTGAGCTAAACAACCGCCCAATATAATTTTAGCATTAGGTGCAGATTTTCTTAGAGTGAATAAAGTATCAATTGCTTCTTCTTTGGCACTTTTAATAAATCCACAAGTATTGATAAATACAATATCACCTTCTTGAGGTTCAAAAACTTGAACTAAACCTTTTTTCTTTAATAAATCTATTATTACTTCTGCATCAACTTGGTTTTTTGCACATCCCAAGCTTTCCATATAAAATTTCTTTTTCATATAATCTTCCTAAAAATATTGCCAATGGCTCCTCTATTATTGGATGTCATTGGCAATGTTAGTTAATAAGTTATTAGTAGAGCAATTAATAATTACTCTTTGTTATGTTCTGCATCAGCTTTTGCTGCTTCAGCACTTATTTTTGAATAATCTTTGTCTGCATATAACCAACAAGCTACTTTATGGTCATTTCCTAAGTCAAAAGTAGGTGGAACATGACAAGTACACCATGGCATTCTTTTTGGACATCTAGCTTGGAAATAACAACCTTTTTGCTCTTTATCAGGAGATGGAACATCACCTGTTAATATAATTCTTTGTCTTTTTTTCTCAATTTCAGGATCTGGAATTGGAGCTGCTGATAATAAAGCTTGAGTATATGGATGCGCTGGATTCTCATATAAATCTGCTGCATTTGCTAATTCTACGATTTTGCCCAAATACATAACAGCTACTCTTGTAGAAATATGCTGTATAACAGCCAAATCATGTGCAATAAAGATATAAGTTAAATTCAATTCTTTTTGAAGCTCGTTTAACAAATTCAATATTTGAGCTTGAATAGATACATCAAGAGCAGATACTGGCTCATCAGCTAAAATGATTCTTGGATTTAAAGCAAGAGCTCTAGCTATACCAATTCTTTGTCTTTGCCCACCTGAAAACTCATGTGGATATCTATTTTTAAAAGCTTTGTTTAAGCCAACTCTTTCCATCAACTTTTCAACTTTATCTTCAATTTCAATACTACTTAATTTAGTATCTAATAAGCCTCTTTTATTATATATTTCTAGAGGTTCACTAATTATTGATCTTACAGTCATTCTTGGATCAAGAGAAGCATAAGGGTCTTGGAAAATCATTTGAACATTACGTCTAGCTAAAGCTAACTCTTTTTCGCTAGCTTTACAAAGATCTTTACCCTCTAATAAAACTTCTCCTGAAGTAGGTTTATGTAACTGTGCAATAGATCTAACAGTTGTAGATTTTCCACAACCTGATTCACCAACAATACCAAGAGTTTCCCCTTCTCGTACATCAAAAGAAATCCCATCAACAGCCCTAATTGAACCAATAGTTTTATTTAACAAACCACCAGATCTTACAGGAAAATGTTGTTTTAGATTATTTACTTCTAATAGAACTTTTTTATCTTTACTCATTATCATTCTCCTTTGCTGCATCAGCTATCGCTTTTGCTTTTTCCTCTTCACTTGCATATAACCAACAATTTACAAAATGATCTTCATTTATTTTATAAGTTGGAGGAAGTGCACATTTACAAACTTCCATTGTCTTGTGACAACGAGGATGGAAAGGACAACAAGGAGGTAAATCTATAACATTTGGTGGTTGACCCTCAATAGAGAAGAGTTTATTTCTCTTATCTTCAGTATCCATTCTTGGTACACTTTGAATAAGTCCACTAGTATAAGGATGAGCGGGATTATTATATAACTCTTGAGTATAAGCTTGTTCAACAATTTTCCCAGCATACATAACACATACTTTATCACACATACCAGCTACAACACCTAAATCGTGTGTAATTAAAATTACTGCAGTACCAAAATCTTTACTAATTTGTTGAATTAGTTCAAGAATTTGAGCTTGAATTGTAACATCTAATGCAGTTGTAGGTTCATCAGCTATTAACACTTTTGCATTACATGATAAAGCCATAGCAATCATTACTCTTTGTCTCATACCACCAGAGAATTGGTGTGGATAAGAATCTATTCTTTTTTTAGCAGCAGGAATACCTACCTTTTCTAACATTTCAACTGATCTTTTTTTAGCTTCTTCTTTTGAAACATTTTTTTCAAGCAATTGTATTGTTTCAATCATTTGAGTAGATATTCTTAAAAAAGGATTTAAACTAGTCATAGGATCTTGGAATATCATAGAAACTTTATTTCCACGAATACTTCTTAATTCACTCTCAGTTAAACCTAATATGTTTTTACCTTCAAAAAGCACTTCACCACCTACAATTTTTCCAGGAGGAGAAGGAATTAATTTCATAATTGAAAGGTTTGTTACACTTTTACCACATCCAGATTCACCTACAATACCTACAGTTTCACCTTTTGATACTGAAAATGAAACACCATTAACAGCTTTTACAATACCAGCATCGGTTTTAAAATGAGTTTGTAAATTTTTTACTTCTAAAATTGGTTGATTATTATCTTTATCTTTCATTTCTATTATCTCCTATAGCTGGTTCTTACTTTGTGGGTCGAAAGCATCACGAAGACCATCACCAAAGAAGTTCATTGCAAACAAGAATAAAGTCATTGCAATTGATGGGAAAATTAGTCTCCAAGGGAAAATTGTCATACTTGCAACACCGTTACTTATTAACGACCCCCAAGAAGCCATTGGAGCTTGAACCCCTAAACCCAAGAAAGATAAGAATGATTCTTGCATAATAAAGGATGGAATCCTAAGTGTTGAATATACAATAATGATTGATAATGAATTTGGAATCATGTGTTTAAAAATAATAGCCCAAGTTTTAGCTCCCATCGATCTAGCAGCTTCAACATATTCACTGTTTTTTAAACTCATTATTTGACCTCTTACCATACGAGCAATTGTAAGCCAAGAAACTATACCTAAAGCTATGAACAAGTTAAAGATTGAACGTCCAAATATTGCCATACAAATAATTACAATAAGCATATACGGCAACCCATACATAACATCAACTATTCTCATAATTATATAATCTGTCTTACCACCAAGATAACCTGCTAAGGATCCTAAAACAATACCAATAAATACGCTAAATAAAGTACCTACTAAACCAATCATAATTGAAATTTGTCCACCATAGATAATCCTACTTAACAAATCTCTACCACTATAATCAGTACCTAATAAGTAGTGTCTCTCATTAACTTTTGAAGATTCAATTGAAACACTTAAATCATAAATTTCTAATTCATTTTCATATGGGAATTCTAAATTACCAGCTTCATTTTCATCTTCTAATTGTTTTGTGACATCTCTGAGTAATTGAGCTTTTATTTTACCATATAAATTTTCAACTACTTTTTCTTCATATTCTTGTGAATCCATTTTATTGATTTCTTTTTCAATCAAATCTGCTTTTTTGCTATCAGATAAAGTCTTTTTTACATCTGGATCCATTTTAATTGTATTGAAAAAATATGCTTCCATTTCTTTATCTGTTTGATCTAAAATCAAATCTACATCATCAAGGCCAATAATATCTGCATATAATTTAGCTAAAGCTGTACTATTAGCCTCTTCGAGGTTTTCACCATCTTTATATACATCATTAATTGTAACAAAAAGTTGTTCATCAATTTTCTTTTGTAATTTATCTATAGTTTTTTGTTCTCTTTCACTCCAAGTAAAAGTTCCATCAGCTAATTGTTTATTACCTTCTTTAAGACAAAGATTCCAAACACTATTAGTTTTACTTTCATCAATCCATTCTTTAATTGAATCAGATTGCTCTTGAGTAAATACTAAATCTCCATTTTTCCAAGCTTTAAAATATAACTCTTTCTTTTTATTTTGCATCATCAATTCACCAGCACTTTTATTAAAAGATGGTTGTAAGTTTTGATGATCAAGAATAATTTCATCATATGGATGTAATGGAAGAATAGGAGCAAAAGCTGAGAGTAAAGCATAAATAATAACAATTACCATACCAACTACAGCCATTTTATTTTTTCTTAATCTCTTCCATGCATCTTTTGATAAACTATTACCAACAACAACTTGATCAAATTCATTAGTTGCTGCATTCTCTATATTTTTTTTATCTTTTTTCATGTTCTAATTAATTCCTTCTTTGTTAGTAAGCGATTCTTGGATCAAGTAATGCATAAACAATATCAACAATAAAGTTCATAACTACTAGAATTACTGAGAAAACAATAACTACACCAATTATTAAGGTATAGTCACGGTTAAATGAACTTTGAACGAAGAATTTACCAATACCTGGAACACGGAAAACTTGTTCAATAACTATAGATCCAGTGATAACACCAGCAAAAGCAGGTCCCAAATAACTTACAATTGGAAGCATTGCACCTTTCATAGCATGTTTAAAAATAATTGTACTGTTTTTCATACCCTTTGCTTTAGCTGTTCGAATATATTCA
>CAZPTG010000203.1:0-4725 GCA_964589355.1 uncultured Spirochaetaceae bacterium | reverse complement strand
CTTCAAATATCGAATCCTCTTCAAATAATGAGTCTAAATCCTCTGCAAATGAAAATGCTGGAATCATTATTGTAATTAATAAAATTGTAATTATTTTTTTCATTTCATTTCTCCTTAATTATTAACTCTTTCAATATATGATTTTGTAAAAACAGAATCAGAGATATTATTGGTTGAAATATTACTTAATAATATTGTAGTTTTTTTACCTTCTAATAATTCATCTTGGAATACCATCTTTGTTGAGATATATTTTCCATCAACTTTTTCATATTTTGTATAATAGCTACTTCTCAGTAGTGTATTACTTTTGCTAAATTCTTCTCTTTTTAATATTACATTTACACCTTTAGCAACATATAAGGTTTGATAAGCATAAGTTACTTCATTGTTTAGTGCTTCAAGGTACAAAATGTTAACATCATAGCTAGCAAGCTGGCTTTCTTCTACTTTTATAACTTCATAATCTTGTGATAAAGATGAAGCATTAAAATCTGAATTGTTTGCATCTGAACCATTAAATTGTTCTTTCATTGATGTGTGAGAGAATTTTCTACTATCGGGATCATAAAACCAAAGATTATCATCTATTAATAAATAACCTTGTCCTCTTTCTATTGTAGGTTCTTTTATTAATAATAAAAATTTATCTTCACTATCATCTCTAAATTGATAGATTACATTTTTTTCAATTCCTTCTTCAGGATCCTCACTAATTAATGTAAGTTCAGAACTAAAATCAACTGTGTCAAATGTTGTTTGTGAATCGATGATTTGAAGGATTTCTTTACCTTCTTTAATCGTTGTTGCAAAAGCTGAACTTAAAGTTAAAGCTAATAATAATATAATTGTTATTGTTTTTTTCATAATTTTTTTCTCCTAACGTAACTCTTCGGCTACTGTTTTCTTTAAAGCTTTATTTACTGGTCTTGATACTGCAAACAAGCTTATTAATGTAACTAATATTGCTACAAATATTATAAATCCAATATTTATAGGAAAATATATTTTGTTGTCTTTCAATATTATTGATAAAGCCGTTTGCTCAGGATTTATTGGTATTAAACCTACAATTCTAGTGATAATTAATTCTGCAATAAGTCCATAAGGTACACCTTTTATGGCAATTAGGATTCCTTCAAGATTAAATAGTTTTTTAACATTCTTTTTTTGTAATCCCATAGCTCGCATTGTGCCAATTTCAAGAACTCTTTCATTCATTATTAATCTAAAGGTATTTATAAGTCCTATCATCGTGATTAATAACATAATAAAGAATATAACATATGCTATTGCATTAATTATATTAATAATAGTTAGAACAGCAGAGGTGTAATCAGTGAGGTTACTTATATTAAATCTAGTTCCCTCCCATTCTTCATTTACATCAGATGAAAACATACTCATTCTCATTGCCATGAAATCACCATCATCTTCACTAGGTTCTGGTAATATTCCTCCATTTTCAATAATGGATGTTTCTATATTTTGTTGAACAAGATTTATATTGTTTGCATCGTTAAGCTCTAGAGTAATTGTTTGATATTCATCTTCTTCTAAACCAACAACTTCATTTAATTCTTTTATTGAAACATAATTAGAAGATATTCCTATAATACTATTACTTTGGGCAACTGCTATAACTGTAAAATAGGCAACATTTTCTTGACCTGATACGGTTTGGAAACTGAATATTGTTTCATCTCCAATTTTTAAGTTTAAATCTTTATATGCATCTTCACTTAAAACAATGCTATTAGAATCATTAATGCCCTCAAGCGATCCTTCAATTAGGATTAAATCTTTTATTAAATCTTCTTCTTTTTCCCAATCAACTCCAACTAATGTGCTAGATGTGCTTTGACTGTGGAAAATTAAATTTCCTTCTGAGTTTGTTCTTTTATGGTAATTATTAATTAATTCAGGATTAATATCGTCAATTGAGGTTTCTAAAATTTCTGTATCAGATATTTTTTTTACTATTTTTCCACTATCTAATTGTTCTTCTCCACTAATATATATATGACCACCTAAAGATGATGTTATTCCATTTTCGATATTTATCATCAATCCAGAGGTTAAAGATTGTATTAAAATTATTACCATTGTTCCAAAAGCAATAGCAAAGGTTAGCATATTACTTTTCTTTTTTTGTCTTTTAACATTTCTACTTGCTATTTTATAATATTTCATATACTTCTCCTACTTGCTCATTGCTTCACGAGGTGTGATTCTTAGAGCTACTGAAACAGGATAAAGACTTGCTAATACAGATATAATAGATATTGAAATGACAGATAATAATATCGCCGTTCCACTTATTTGTGGAATAAATATATCACCACCTAATATAATCTTTGTGAAAGTTCCTGTTGCTTGAATTCCTATTTGAGCAGCAATACCTAATACTCCAATACCTACAATTATTCCTATAATTCCAAAGAAAATAGTTATAAATATTGTCTCTAAGCTAATCATATCTCTAATATAACTTTTTTTAGCTCCTAAAGCTCTCATTGTTCCTATTTCATTTGTTCTCTCAGATATTGATACAACTAAGGTGTTCATAATTACTATTACAACAACAATTGCAAGAATTACTAATATTGTATAGAAAACAATAGTAATTACATCAGCAAGCTGTGCAGACATTCCAGCGCCCTTAGTCCAATCATATGCACTTAATTCCCAATTATTTTCTTCAAACATTTCATTTAAATCATTAATTACATTTTTTGAATTAGCATTTTTATCAATTTGAACTAACATATAACTATAAGCATTATTGTTTAAAGTGTTTAATTCATCTCTTAATGAGGTATCACCTAAAATATTATATATATCATCATCAGATGCAAATAGATCATCATCATCAGATGCGAATAGATCATCATCATCAGATGCGAATAGATCATCATCATCAGATGCGAATAGATCATCACTTGTATCAGCGAACAATGAATTTTCATTGAGTTCACCTAAAGAAGCTATTTCTTCATCATTTAAATTAAGTTCAGATTCTGTGTTTAATAAAAAACCTTCTAATGATCTAATATTTTCTAAATCTATAAAACACATTAAGGATATATCGGCAGAATCATCATCGTATTCGTGAACACCTTTAATTTCTACTTCACGTATTTTAGTACCTGAGGTGTCATTTATAGTTGTTAATAAAATACTATCTCCAATTTTTAATTCGTTTTCATATGTGTCTTTAAACATGTCAAAAACTGTTTTTGATAGTACTATTCCTTCTTCATTAGATGATAAAAATTCTCCATCTATCATATTTATTCCGTTAGGGAACATTGAATTATAGTCATCAGGATCAATCCCTTTTAAAACTCCAAATCCACTACCATTTTCGCCAATTTGCATTAAGGCAGCTGAGTTTATTTGACCTGTTGTATCACTAACGTTCTTTATGTTTTCTACAGCTGTTTCAATTTCACTGTAATTATTAATTTTAGAATTAGCTCCTTCTGTATCAAAAGATGGGAAAATAAGAGAAGGCTCAACATTTTCGCTAGGAGCTATAAAAATGCTACCTGTATATTTGTTTACATAGTTATCTTCAATTCCACGTTCAACTGTATTAAGAATGCTAGCTCCAATAATCAGTATTGCTACACTGATAGTAACTAAAAATCCAATAATGAGTGTTTTAGATTTATGAAGTTTTAAATTTCTATAAGCAAGTTTTGCTGTTGAAAAAGTCATAATTACTCCTATTGATGTCTTGTGTTTGATGCAATTTCACCATCTTTTAAGGTGATAACATGGTCAGCAATTTCAACAATAGCTGGATCATGAGTAGAGAATACAAAAGTTGTTCCCAAATTTTTATTCATCTTTTTCATTAAACGAATAATATTTTCGCTACTTACTGAGTCTAAGTTTGCAGTTGGCTCGTCAGCTAATACTATGGCCGGCTTAGTAACCAAAGCTCTTGCAACTGCCACTCTTTGTCTTTGACCACCAGATAATTCGCTAGGTTTATGCTCTTTCCATTCTTCTAATCCTACTGTTTTAATTATATAGTTTATCCATTCTTTATTTTCTTGTTTTTCTTTTTCACTTTGTTTGCCAAAAAGAAGAGGGAATTCTACATTTTCATATATATTTAATACAGGAATTAAGTTAAAAGATTGGAATATAAATCCTAGTGTTTTATGTCTTAATTGTGTAATTTCTGTTTCTTTTAAACCATTTGTTTTTTGTTTATTAATTATTACAGACCCGTTATCAGCAGTATCAATACATCCTATCATATTTAATATAGTTGATTTCCCTGAACCTGATGGTCCCGAAAAAGATACAAAGTCGCCTTTATTTAACGTAAAAGATACATTTTTTACTGCATGTACTTTTGTTTTTCCTAATGAATAATATTTGTCTACATTATCAAATTGAATAATAGTTGAATCGTCTAAACTCATAATTTTACTCCTATGTTATTTTATGTTTATAATATAAATTTAATTTCTAATTAATAAAATATATAAAGTATTAAGCTATAATAACAAATTGTTATTTTGATTAGATAATTTAAGATAAATAGCTAATTCTGTTATTGTTATTCTTTAATTTCAAAAGCTTGATTAATTGTTTTGACCAATTACTTTTATAAAATAACTTTATCGATAATACTTTTTTTAATTCTAAAGTAAAAAAGAACAGCTCATAGGCTGCTCTTTTTTTAGGAGTTAGTTTTCTTTATTA
>CAZPTG010000202.1:0-4746 GCA_964589355.1 uncultured Spirochaetaceae bacterium | reverse complement strand
CCATAATTTCCACCAGTACCACACCCACCACCAAATACCAGATCTATTTGCCTTAAAATAATTTATTCACTTAATAATAATAAATACTTATCTATAGGTTCAATGTAATCATTAAACTTCCTATAAGTATAATATACTCAATAAGTTATAGGAGAAAATATAGTGATTTCTGTGGGGGTGGTGTGTAATCCCATAGACTATTGTGTCATTTGCTGTGTAGTGAAGTTAAAGGATTGCAACCTTGCTTCAGCCGGTCCTCTCTCGGTAAGTTCAGGAGAGGTCCAGAGTTTCCTGAACGGCTCTGGGTTTCCCTAAACTTTAAGAGAGGTTAATTATGCTAAACAAATCGCAAGAACTCCAACAACAAGAACAAGATATTAAAAGACAGAGAGAGTCCTTCAGAAATACTCTTAACCAAAGAATAATTGAACATCGTCGCAAGACTCCCATAGGCTATACATTCAGAGAAGTGTATCAAATAACAAAAAACCCAATAGCTTCTAATAATCAACAAAATCTAAAATATTTGATAATTTTGCTATTGCTATGCCATAATTTGTCATAGCAACATTATGAGATATGCAATAATCTAGACGATTCATCATATAACATCTATTAAACATACATCCTGCACAATGAATAACTAAATCGTATTTCTCTAAATTTTCGGGAAAATCACTTCCGCTAACAAAATCAATTTCAAGATTTTCACCAACTTTATTTTTCAACAATCTTGGAATTTGAACTCTTCCAATATCTTCTTCTAAAGGTGCATGTGTACAAGCTTCAGCTATTAATACTTTTGAATCTTCATTTAATTGATCAATTTTATGAGCTGCCTTTGCAAATTTTTCAACATCACCTTTTACAGCAGATAACAATATTGAAAAAGAAGTTAATATACTCTCATTTGGTTTTTTCTCATATACTAAAGAAAACATTTGACTATCGGTTATAATTAATTTTGGTGGCTTTGTCAAAGATGCTAAAGCACTATCAATTTCATCAGAGCTAACACTTATAACAACAGTATGATTATCTAATAAATCTCTAATAGTTTGAACTTGAGGTAAAATAAGACGGCCCTCTGGGGCATTTATTTGTTGAGGCATAACCAACATAACAACATCATCTTTTTTTACTAAATGAGCTACAATACTTTTTTTTACAAGCTTATCTTTATTTATTTTTATAAGCTCATTTCGCAATAAATGCTGTAAATTGGGAGTCTTTGAATTTATTTTTAAGGCTTTTAAATTAAGTTTATCTTGTATTTCTTTTTCAATTTGTTTTGTATCTTCATTTAAATCAGATTTACTAATTACACATAAAAAAGGTTTATTTAATTTTTTTAATTTATAAGCCCATTGAAATTCTTCTTCTTGAGAGTGCGTAGTAGCATCAAATAATAAAATACCAATATCTGTCTTTTTTAGAGCATCTTTTGTTTTTTTAACTCTTAAACTACCTAAGTCACCACTGTCATCATAACCTGCAGTATCTATTAAAACACAAGGACCTAATCCATATAATTCTATTGATTTATAAACTGGATCCGTTGTTGTTCCTTTAACTGATGAAACTAAAGAAGTTGCGTGAGTTGTTAATGCATTTAATAAAGTTGATTTACCACTATTTGTTTTACCAAATATTGCAATATGAAGTCTAACACTTCTAGGTGCAGAATTTAAATTCCCCATTTTTATACCTTCGAATAAGTAGTTTTAATACTAACAGAAGGGATTTGGCCTAATTTACCAGAAAGAGTACTTATTACATCTTGAGGAGCATCAATTACAATAGTAATTACAGAAACATCTTTTTTAGAATATGGCATTCCCATTCTACCTATAATATTAGTAGCATGAGAGTGTAATATTTGATTCACCTTATTTACAGATTCTTTTGATTCAACAATAATAGCAATAATTGCTAAACGCGTATCCATATTTTCCCCCAAAATGAAATATTGGAGCACAAAGATAAAAAGAATATATATCTTCTTGGTCTTGGAGTATTCCTAATACTTCAGAAGTTATTATTGATAAAGCTCTTCTAGATTAGATAAATCTTCTCTATTAGAATTATAATTTATAAATTATCAAATAAAAGAAAATTATACAATATTATTTAATATAATCAAATAAATTTGCACATTCTTTTACAGCTAAAACATCATCATAGTTTATATTTAATACATAACCTTGACCATTATTAATACTAATTTTTTGATACTCACTCCTATCAAAAACCCCTAATCCAATCAATAAACATCTAATTGCACAAGAGTGAGAAAAAATAGTTGCAGATTTCTTATTTAAAGATTTCAAATCATCAAGTGTTTTATAAACCATTTTTACCATTCTATCTCTTATTTGAGCAAAGGATTCCATACTATGAGTACTTGGATCATCAACTATCCACTTATCAAATAAATCTAATAGTCTTTCTCTTGATATAAAATTTTCATTTTCTCTTTCATAGAAATTAATTTCTCTTAATTCTTTAAATGTACCATCTAATTTTTTCTCAGGGCCAAATAATGCCTCAAAAGTTGAAGTACAGCGGCTTAAATCTGAACTATAAAAAATATCTGTATCAATGTAATTATATTTATTTCGATATTCTACTAACTCTTTTCTACCTTTTTCCATTAAAGGGACATCACTTTGCCCACTCATTGTTTTAAGAGCATTTCCTAAAGAATATCCATGCCTTATTACAACAATTTGATATTTATTTTCTTCCATTTACAACTCCAAAAATTTAGTTAATACCCTTATATCAAAAAAGAGCTAAAGCTTAAAGCCTTAACTCTATTATTAATGAAATTATATAATAATTATCTATCTTCTACACTAACATTTAATCCATAACTTAAAGATTGACAAATATCTAAACAATAAGTTCCAATGCTAGTCAAATCATTTAAAATTGTATTAAAGTATGGAGTCATTTTAGGATCACAAACGCCTGAATTTAATCTATCTAGATGATTATCTTGCATATCTTTTTCCATATCAGTTAATCTTTCTCTAAGTCCAATAACCATGACAATACTTACATCATCACCATCTTTTAACACCTCAATTGAAGCCTTAAATAATTCAAAAATAGCATCTAAACTATGTCTAAATTCATTTTCACCAATATCTGAGAAAGACAATTGCTTATCTTCTAACTCATTCATTTGTTCAATTATATTATTCATTTGAATACAAATTCTTTCTAAATTTGAAGATACTAATAATAATTCAGTAATAGCATTTGTTTGTTTTTCAGTAGAATTACCTACAGAAATCATACTTGATAAATAGTGCTGAACTTCTCGTTGAAGATTTCTTTGTGTTTTCCATAAATTTTTCATCTCTTTCGAATTTTCACCATCGTATGGCACTATAGCACACCTTGTATCTTTTATTGCACGAACTATAGTATCACATGATTGTAATACTTCTTTTTGACATAACGTCATAGCAAATACAGGTTGATTTATTAAGTGATAATCCAGATAAACAGCATTTTCCTTAACACTAACTTCTTCTATAGGGTTACCAGGAACTATTTTCTCAACTATTTTAACCATTAACCAAACAAAAGGCATCCAAATTAATGTATTTAAAATATTAAAAGAAGTATGCGCATTAGCTATTTGTCTTGAAATTATATCTAATTCAAAACCTTTTGGTGAAATTAATGTAACAAATTTAGCAAACGGAGCAATTAAGAATAAGAAAAATACAGCCCCTACTACATTAAATATACTATGTGCTACAGCAGTTCTTTTTGCATTTTTAGATTGACCAATACAAGCTAATAAAGCTGTAATAGTTGTACCAATGTTATCTCCTAATAATACAGGTATAGAGCCCTGCAATCCTATAATTGAAGATATACCATCAGGTCCAGGAGTACTTGCGAAATTTTGTAGTACTGCAATAGTTGCTGAAGAGCTTTGCACAATAACTGTCATAAAAGAACCAACTAAAACACCTAGTATTGGTATGTGTGATACTTGAGATATTAAATCAACAAATACTTGAGATTTTGCTAAAGGTTTCATTAATTCACCCATAGTTTCTATTCCCACAAACAATAAACCAAAAGCAAAAATTGTTAATCCTATATTCTTTGTCCTCTCTTTTTTAGGAACAAAATGCAATAAGAACCCAAAAAATAATATTGGCCAAATATAATCACTAAGTTTAAAAGCTATTAATTGAGCTGTCATTGTTGTACCAATGTTTGCACCTAAAATAACTGAAATAGCTTGAGGCAAGTTCATTAATCCAGCACTTACGAAACCAATTACCATAACGGTAGTAGCACTTGAACTTTGCAAGACCATAGTTGTAATGGCCCCCGCTATTACACCAAAAAAAACATTTTTTGTAAGGATTCCAAGAACTTGTCGCATTTTTTCCCCTGCAACTTTTTGTAATCCTTCACTCATTAAGTTCATGCCATAAATAAATATAGCAAGCCCTCCTAATAAGCCAAATATTATACTAAATGATTCACTCACTCTTTTACCCTTCCTATGTATGCGAATATTTAAAGAATAAACAAAGATAGAAAAGAATGTCAATTTATTGTTAAACAAAATATTTAGAGATATTTACTATTTTATGTTATTTTTTTATAAATACATAAAAAACAATGCACTAATTTAATATATATATACATTTTATATTCAAGTATTACTCAATACATAAAATATAATATTATTTTTTTTTACACATATTT
>CAZPTG010000201.1:0-4750 GCA_964589355.1 uncultured Spirochaetaceae bacterium | reverse complement strand
TTTATTTATTTTATAGATTGAAACAATAGTAGTAAATTTTATTAAAAATCATGACCACCCTTCAAAAGGGTGGTTTGCTCTTTGACTATAATCCTCGGGTTTACAAACAACGTCTCAAGATGCTTACCGTATTCTCCCGTCCACTCCGCATGCCTTTGCCTCTTTTACTACTACTCATGTAGTATTTGTACTACTTACTACTGATATTGTGTCTTAAAAGTAGACAAAATAATTTTTAAAAAACTATTGAGGTATGTTTTATGTGCAATATTATTTTTCGAAATAATTAACAAAAAGATTTTTAATACTATGCTTTCTTAAGAATATATTCAATAAAGAATACGGGTAATAAACTTGTAATAAAATCATTTTTTTAGAGAAATATAGTAGTTTTTTTTAAACTCCATTTATTATATATTCAATTAAAAATTGGAGAATTTTTATCAATTATTGCAGTTCCATTTATTCAAAAAAAATATCATTCAAAGCTGAGTTTGCATAATATGCAGGAGTTTTATTCCATATAGTTTTGATTAATATACCTGTGTTACGTTTATATTGTTTTCATGGGTTGTCAATACTTAATAAAAAGTCTCAGTATACAATTCAATCACTTTCTTATAAAAAAAAGTAAAACAACTTTACAAAAAAAACACAAATACATAAAATCAACATAGTGGAGAAAAAATATGCATGTAATAGACTATTTTTCTAAAAATTCAGTATTATTCTTAAATGACAACGACAAAAATACAATACTGAAAAAAATGATTTCGAGTGCAAAAGCACAAAATCTTATTTCTGATGAAAATGCTTTTGAAAAAGCAATTTTCGAAAGAGAAGAAATAATGAGTACTGATATTGGTTGGCAAGTTGCAATACCTCATGCAAAACTTGCCAATATTTCTGAGTTTTTTATAATTCCTACAATATTAAAAAATGAAACAGATTGGAAAGCGGGTAATGAACAAAAAGTTAAATTAGTTTTTTTAATTGGTGGTCCGGCTAATAACCAAAAAAAATATCTTCAAATTTTATCTAAAGTTTCCTTAGTAGTTAGAAATGCTGAAAGAAGAAAAGCGTTATGTAAATCAACTACAGCAGAAGAAGTTTTATCTCAATTTACAAATTTATAGAAGGTATTAAATAATGGAAGGACAAATATTTCTTTATTTATCAGCTATTTTTTTAGCAGCGTATGCTACAAAAGTTGCTGTAAATAAATTAAAAATCCCTGAAGTAACAGGTTTTGTTTTATTAGGGGTTATATTAGGTGTATCTGTTGTTAATTTATTAACACCAGAAATTTTACATAAATTTAGTCCAATATCAACTATAGCACTTGGCATGATAGCTTTTACTATTGGTATTGAACTAAAAGTTGATGTTATAAAAAAATTAGGGAAAAGCATTTTTGCAATTGTTATTTGTGAAAGTCTTGGAACTTTTGCAATTGTTTTTTCTGTATTAAATTACTTATTCCATGCAGAATTAAATACTGCTTTATTACTTGGGGCGGTAGCAAGTGCAACTGCTCCTGCAGCTACTGTTGCAGTAATTAAACAATACAAAACAAAAGGACCATTAACTTCTACAATATTAGCTGTAGTTGGTCTTGATGATGCAGCAGCCTTAATTATATATGTTTTTGTTGAAGGTTTTGTTAGCTCAAAAATTCTTGGAACATCAATAGCCATACCTACCATGCTATTAGGAGCTTTAATATCAATATTAGAAGCCTTTGGCATTGGTATTATTTGTGCAATTATCTATGTATTAATTCTTAAAAAAGTAAAAAACAATGAACAAATAATGCTATTATTAGTTGCTTTCTTGCTAGGATTAATTGGTATCTCTGAATATCTAGGTGTCTCAGAATTGCTTGCAACAATGGCATTTGGTGCTGTTATAGTAAATACATCTCCTGTATTAAGTAAAAAAAGCTCAAATATTGTAACGGGATTATCTCCAATATTTATTACAGCTTTCTTTATTTTAGGTGGTGCAAATTTAAATATAGCACTAATCAGAAAAATTGGTGTATTAGGACTCTTCTACTTTGGTGCTAGAAGTATAGGGAAAACATTAGGTGCATCAATTGGTGCTAGAATTGGAAAAGCCCCAAAATCAGTAAAAAAATATGTTGGTTTTGCTTTATTGCCACAGGTTGGTGTAGCACTAGCTTTAGCACTTGCTATTAATAAAGAATTTACATTACCTAAATATGGCAGTGCTGGTGCAACAATGGCAACAATCGTAATCAATGTCCTATTATTTACTACAATTATTACTGAAATAGTAGGACCTTTATTAACACGTTATGCCCTAAAAAAAGCTGGCGAAGTTCATGTTTCTACAAAAGAATAAAAGGAGATTAAACCATGGATTTATTAATTATTTCATTATCTGATTTAGATTATAAAGAAGACGTATTTTTAGCACTACAAAGTGTAGGAATTCAAACAGCTTCTGTTTGGGATGCTAAAAATTTAAATCGTAGTTTAGAAAGTGAATTTAGCTTATTCAGTGGATTCTTTAGTGGAGGGGATGCTCATAAAGATGAAAGACTAATTATTCTTTCACATATAAATAAAAAAGATGATACAAAAGAATTTATTTCTAATCTTGAAGCAGCTGGAGTTCCTCTAAAAAAGAAAGATATTTTATCAATGTACATTGTTCCAATTTCTACTATGTTTAGCCAAGAAACTGGCTATATAGGTTAATATTTTTTAATTAGTAGCTAATATTCAACTTATTAAGTGGAATATTAGCTATTTATTTTTTAGTAAAATGACAAATACTTTTTTTTTAATATTTTTGTTTTAATTACTTAAAATTAGATATTTATCTAATAATATGTGTTAAAATGAATTTAAGCATTGAAATACATTTTTTTTAAAATTATTTTTCTTATTTATATTGACAAAAACCAATAAAGTATGGCATTGTATGCATCGTTGAGCCACGTAGTAGTTAACTATTACAAGGCTATATGGTGGATGTAGTTCAATGGTAGAGCGCTAGATTGTGGTTCTGGTTGTTGCGGGTTCAAGTCCCGTCATCCACCCTTTGACATTATGCGTTCGTAGCTCAGCTGGATAGAGCGTCGGACTTCGAATCCGCAGGTCGAAGGTTCGAATCCTTCCGAGCGCAATATTAAAGCTGCGAAATGGGCCGCTAGCTCAGCTGGCAGAGCAACAGACTCTTAATCTGTGGGTCAAAGGTTCGATCCCTTTGCGGCTCATAACATATATAATCATTCTGCGAGAGTGGTGAAATTGGCAGACACGCTAGATTTAGGTTCTAGTGCCGTAAGGTGTGGGGGTTCAAGTCCCCCCTCTCGCACTACATATTTATTTTGCGAAAGTAGCTCAGTGGTAGAGCTCCACCTTGCCAAGGTGGATGTCGCGGGTTCAAGTCCCGTCTTTCGCTCTAAAGCAATCCATAAATTGGATTGCTTTTTTTAGGTTCATGAGAAAAAATAATTAAATCAAAGACTTTATTTTTTTCAAGCATATGAATTAGAATGCAATGTTTAGATAATTAAATAAAATTTAAAACCAAAAAAGCTCTTATACCATTGTATATTAAATTTTTAATAAGTATTCTTAACTCATTCAAACTATCAGGGAAAAAATATGGCTCCATCGTTATTATTAGGTCAAATCTTAGCAATTATTGCTGCTTTAACCTACGCAGAAAACTCCATTGTTTATTCATATCTTGGAAAAGAAGTCTCAACAAGAGCAACTGTTCATATAAGATTGTGGATTGCTGTTCCAATAATTTTAGTAATTTCATTATTATTTGAAGGAAATTTTTTTTTAGACGCAAGTCTTTCAAACTGGATAATACTATTATTATCAGGATTATTAGGTTATTTTTTCTGCGATTCATTTTCTTTTTGGGCATTTACAAACATAGGTCCAAGAGAAGCTATGGTTATAATGACAATAAACCCTATTTTAAATTCTATTCTCTCTTATTTTTTCTTCACTGAAACACTATCCACCCTACAAATGATTTCTATTCTTATTACAATTAGTGGTATAATTATTTTAATTCTAAACCAAGATAAAGAAAATGATGAAATAAAAAAGAAAAATCAAATAAAAGGTATTATATTTGCATTATTAGCAGCTATTTTTCAAGCAACATCAAATATTTTAGCAAAAAGTGCTATGTCAAATTTAGGCCCAATTAGCACAAATACAATTAGAATGATTGGAGGATTAATTGGAGCTGCAATTTTCTCTATTTTCTTTAGAAAAACTTTTATTGCTGATTTTAAATCATTTAGCAATAAAAGACATTTATCTCTACTTTTTATTGCAACTATTAGTGGTCCAATTATTGGTATGAGTTTATTATTAACATCTTTTAATTTAGCTCCAATCGGATTAGTAACTGCTATTGTTCAAATAAGTCCTATTTTTATCTTAATATATGAATTAATCTTTTTAAAAAAGCATATAAAAGCTTTAGAAATACTTGGTACTATGATTTCAGTAACTGGAGTTGCTTTAATGTTTTTATAAAAGTAATTGATCAAGTACAATTCATATGTCCTTGGTATAGATATAATTGATAAAAAACCTCACAGAATTGTAAATATCCCAATTTATAAGCAATTTCACATAAGAAGCCGAACGTCTTATTAAAAGCTTTTTTTAGCCAGAAAAACCTTCTTTTTAAACAATATGATGTGACCTCAAAATTTGCAAGATCGTGGATTTAGCATTAAAGT
>CAZPTG010000200.1:0-4754 GCA_964589355.1 uncultured Spirochaetaceae bacterium | reverse complement strand
TCCAAAGACACTAGCATATGTTTGGATTGTTTATTTAGGATATAAGGATAATAAATATTAACTAACTATAAATGTAAATGATCATCAAATTTATCAGATAACAATTTTTTTACATATGAATCATCTTTTTTTAATATTTTTGATCCTCTAGTAATTTTACATAAACTTATTTTATGTTTTGATGCAATTTCTCTTTGAGGAATCCCTTGATATAAATCTTGCAGTAAATCCCATCTTAATACAAAATCCTTTTGTTCTTTATCGGTAAACATTTCACTAAAAAGCTTCTTCATTTTATCAGCATCATTTGTTTCACAAAAAATCTTTATTAAATCTTCATAATCATTCATCTCTATAATCCTTACAATATCGGTGCAAATAAACGTAAAATTATTCTATAAAACCGAGTAAACATATTAATAGAATTAGCTGTTTTATAATCTATAGAATCACTAACTTCTATTACATTTTCCATATCATTTTTTACATCTTTGATAATTGATGATCCAAAAAAAGCGACTCCGCATTCAAAGTGTAAATAGAAAGATCTATAATCCATATTTACAGTTCCAATTATTGATACTTTATCATCACATATGAACATCTTACTATGAATAAATCCAGGTGTATATTCAAAAATTTTAACACCTGATTTAATTAATTCAAGATAATAAGATTTTGAAACTGCATGAACATATATCTTATCTGGTATTTTGGGAACAATTAATCTAACATCTACACCACTTTGAGCTGCAATTGAAAGTGCATTTATCATTGAGCGTGTAATTACTAAATAAGGAGTTGTAATCCAAACATAGTTTTTAGCTAAATTTATTATTTGAAGATAAGCTGTTTCAGCCATAGCAACATCATCTAAAGGATTATCCCCAAAAGGTTGAACATATCCATCAGATTTTGCTTGATATGTTGGTTTAAATTGTGATAAATCTTCATCTACACCTGTTGTAACATTCCACATAGATAAAAAAAGTACTGTTAAATCCCAAACAGCCATTCCTTTTATCATAACAGCATTATCTTTCCAATGACCAAATCTTATAGTTCTATTAATATATTCATCTGCTAAATTTATTCCACCAGTAAATCCTACATTACCATCTATTACACATATTTTTCTATGATCACGATAATTTAATCTACTATTAATATGTGGTTTTACAGGATTAAAAGCTCTTGCTTGAAATCCATGCTTTCTAAGTTGTTTAGCATAATTTGGAGGAAGACCTTCAATGCAACCAAAATCATCATACAAAATTCTGATTTCTACACCTTGATCCTTTTTCTTTTCTAAAATATCTAAAATTTTAGACCACATTTCACCTAAGGATATAATAAAAAACTCAATAAAAATAAACTTTTCAGCTTTATCAAGCTCCAAAAGAAAATCATTTAGAAATTCATCACCAAGGGGATAATATTTTGCTTGAGTATTTTTCCAAGGGGAGCTAAATGCAGATCTAGATATATATTGTGATTGTCTTGCCAAATCACTATCATATTCTTTTAATTCTTGAAAGACCTTGTTCTTATCCTTAGTAATGACACTAGTCTTTGAAAAACTTTTAACAAATTTTTTTAATCTTTTTCTTGAAAAGTATGTTAATTTTTTTTTGCCAAAAATAATATATAACAGAGCTCCATAAACAGGAAAAATCATTATAATAAGTAGCCAACCAATTGCATATTCCGGCTCATGTTTATTAAAAATAACCCAAAGTCCAAAAATAAAAGAAATTGCAATGAAAACTTGAGATACAATAGTATTATCAATGAATCGAGTAAATATTAGAATAATTACAGCTAGCTGAGCTAATATTAATATAGCAGAAAAGAACAATCTACTACTTATAATTTTAATTAATTTTTTCAATTTTAAATCCACAATAAATGACTACAAATAATTGTAGTCATTATATAACTAAATTATTTAAATACTTTGTTCTTCACTAGCGTTAACCCAAAAATCAATTGGATAGACAGTATACCCGAATTTTGCAGATAAAGTACTAGGATCTACTTTAAAAATAGAAGGCAGTTCATGAATATATGTACCTTTACTAATTTCTTTATCAATTAAATCATTAGGCAATATTATTTCAAGTGCCAATTTATTAATTTCTTTTTCTAAATCATCATTTAAACTAGATTTTGTTCTAAATCTAACACTATCAGACAATAAATTTATGTCTTTCAAATCAGTTAAAACAAATTTTGCAATTAAATATGCAATACTTTCTTTAACAATTCCAGATGGTCTATCTCTATTCATTAATAGATACCAACCACAACCTTTATCAAATTTCTTTGTTTCATCACTTTTTGCTCTAATTAATTTACCAGTAATAGCAGGATTCAACATTGGAGAACAAAAAATTCCCAAATTCATTTTTTGTGCTAATTTAACAACATTAACTGCTCCATCCTTTTGAAATTCAGATAATATTTGGAAAAATGTTTCTTTGTCCATTAAGAGTCTCCTTATTAAGCTATATAACCCTTTAAAAAGGCTAATATAGTATATATTCTATCATTTTTTTAAAATTTTTACAAATTATTATTTTCTTTTGCCTTTTCTTGCTCAGCTTGATATTTTAAAGAATCACGAAGAGAAAACTCACACCCACAATATTTTTGTCTATATAGACCTAATTCCTTACTCATTCTAATACTCCTAGCATAGCCATCTCTTTTTTTAAAATTTTTATCTAAAAAACCATCATACTTTGATCCTATATTAAAAATTCTTTCACTATTTTTATATCTACTTACACTAAGAGTTGTTGTAAAATAAGGGATATTAAGTTCTTTTGCTTTTTCATAAGCTAGGAAGAGATTGTAATCAAAACAAAGAGAACACCTTTTCCCACCCTCTTTTTCGCTTTCAAAACCTTTTACTTTTTCTAACCAGTTTTCATGATTGTAATCATCTTTTATCACTTTTAAATTATATATATCAGCTACTTTTAAAAGTTCCATAAATCTCTTTGAAAATTCTTCTTTTGGATAAATATTATCATTAGAAAACCATAATACTATTTCATATTCTTCATCGATTAATCTTTCTATACATGTTGTACTGCAAGGAGCACAACAGCAATGTAATAATATTTTCTTTTTTTCAACCATTTTAATAATCCTTTTCCAATAGCAAGTAATAATTATATCTATAATTTGAATAAGTAACAACTATTAAAAAACAAACTAGCTTGTTTATTTATTAAAATATATTATTATATTATAATATAAAACGAAAAATTATAAAAATAATTTAATTTACGTTAAAGGATTGTTAAAATGAAAAGCAAATATGGTGCATTTGGTGCATTTACTCTATGTATAATTATAGGATTTATTCCAGTTTCTGGAATTATTAAATTATTAGCAATAATATTAATTTCTGTCTCTATAGTATATGTAAATAGATCCTTGTTTTACTTTATTCTTGGTAATAGAAATTATATGAGTAAAAAAACTGAAAATAAAGATAAAACTTGGCAATATTATAGAAAAGCCTACAATGCTAATCTTATTGATAAATATAAAGTTACAATGGCTAGTATTTTGATTCAAAAAAATGATTACAATTTTGGAGGAGAAATCCTAGACTCTGTTATAAATAAATCCAAAGATGAAAAACTTGTAAAATTATCTAAAATACAAAAAAGTATGGTTTATCAACTAAATGGTGAAATTGAAAAAGCTATTGAAATACTTGAAGAAGTAAGAGATCAAAGTTATTGTGATAAAAACTTAATGATTAATCTTGGAACTTATATTCTTTATCAAAATAATCTTGATAAAGCTAAAGAAATAATCAAAGATTCTAAAGAAGATGAAAAAACTAGTAGTGGTATTTTAGATAATCATGGCTGGTATTTAATGCTAACAAATCAATGGGAAAAAGCCTATAAGATATATATAGATATATTAGATAGAAAACCACGTTTCCCAGATCCTTATGTTCATGCTGCTCAAGTTTTCTTACATTATAATAATATTGATAAAGCAATAGAATGCTTAAACGAGTCTTTATCAAAAATATGGACAAATACTATTTTATTTGATAAAGAAATATTAACACAGTTTATTAATAACTTAGAATCAGATAAAAAAGAATATTACCTTGCTTGTTTAAATAATAGTGTGGAAGAAGTCGCAAAAGGTAAAAACTATAAAACTCTATCTGATGCAGAGGCTAATGAATATCTGAAAAAAGAATTAGAAAAAGAACCAACTCATCTTATTAAAGAGAGTGAAACAGAAAACATAGAAGAAACAATTGAAGATTCTACAATTGAAGATGATGAGATTCCAAATACTGAATTAACAGAAGATGATTTAAAATGGGATGAAGAGCATAAATAATAATTTTCTCTTCACAACTAAACATTATCTTTTCTTTTAAGAATTTAGGAATTAATTTTCATTTTTTATATTGAATAAAAATATTTCTTATGCTAAATTTCATCTAGTACGCCGGCGTGGTGAAATTGGTAGACACGATAGATTCAAAATCTATTGGGGGCGACTCCGTATCGGTTCAAGTCCGATCGCCGGTATTATAAGCAGTTGATTAATAAAATAATTAACTGCTTTTTTTTATTCTATCGCTATTATATATTTTTATTAATTCAAATAAACTAAAAGTAAAGTCCCAATTAACAATTAGGACTCTACTAAAAACTAATTAATTATAAAGAAAATGAATATATAAAAAAAAACTTTTTTAATAT
>CAZPTG010000199.1:0-4784 GCA_964589355.1 uncultured Spirochaetaceae bacterium | reverse complement strand
CTTGAAAGCATAGTAATTACAAGGATTAATCCAAAAACAAAAGTTTTCATAAATGAATTAATTCTTAATATATTAAATGCACTTGAAACTAGTTGTAATAGAACTACAGCAAAAGCAACACCTACAACATTAGATTTTCCACCATCGGGATCAGTCCCTCCAAGAACAACAATTAATAATGTTAATAATGTATATGATTTACCATAATCACTTTTTGCTGAATTGTAGTGGCTAGAAATTAATAATCCACCAATAGCTCCTAATATTCCACTTGTCATATAAGTTAATAAAGTAACTTTTAGATTATTTATTCCTGTATATTTAGATGCTATTTCATTAGTTCCCATGAATTCTAATTGATGGCCATATACTGTTGATCTTAGAATGAATGCAATTATTATAGTAACAACTATAAATATATAAAAAGGTATTGGTATACCAAGAAAATTTCCATTTGCTATATTTCCATATGATTCAGGTAAACCTGTTAGGGCTGGGCCTTTTGTTATAGCAAGTCCAAGACCTTGGTATAATTGAAGTCTCCAAAGTGTTACAAGCATTGCAGGTATTTTTAAATATCCAATTAAAAATCCATTAAACAAGCCACATAAAGCCCCTACTAATAATGCTATCAATATAGCAAAGAAAATAGAGCCTGGTGTTCCACCTCTTTGTATCATAAAGGTTGCTGCTACTATACTAGCAAAGTTAGCAATACCTACAAGAGATAAATCAATACCACCAGATATCATAGCTAGCATCATGCCAAAGCATAAAATACCGTATTCAGGTAATTGAACAAACATACCTTTTACATTTGCAATTCTTAAAAAAGCTCGAGGTTCTAAGATGCCCATTATTATGAATATGGCTATACCAATTGTTACAATCATTAAATTGTTTTTATTTATTTTATCAAAATTCGATTTTATCATTTTTTACCTCTTATACTTTTGCACTATTAGCTATATGCTTAGCTCTAATTGATGTTATGCTAGTACCAAGTACAATAATTAATCCAACAACGAATGTTTGTAAGTGAGTAGGGATTCCTACAAGAACTAAGTTATTTTGAACAATAGCAATTAATAAAACTCCTAGAATTGTTCCTAAAACTGTTCCATGTCCACCAGTTATTCTTGTTCCTCCAACAACAACAGCTGCTATAACCATCATCTCAGATCCCATTAAGTTTTGAGGGCTAGATTGTCTCATTAAAATGGTATAGGTAACTCCCCCAATTGCAGCTAATATACCACCAATCATATAAAGACTAGATTGTATTTTTACAACATTATATCCTGCAATTCTTGCAGCATTTTTGTCTCCTCCAATTGCATATATTCCTCTTCCATAAATTGTGAATTTTAAAATTAAGAATAAAGCAATTAAAAATACAATAGGTATTAATATAAGACTTGTCATTTGATAAGTTATACCTGAACTGTTTGTGTATGAAAATAAAAAGCTTTGTGAAAGACTATCAATTTGTTCAGGAATATTTGAAAATTCTTGTGTGCCCAAAAAAGCTAAGGTAGCACCGTTAGCAATACTGCTTACACCTAGGGTAGCTATTAGAGGAGGTAAATTCTTTTTTGCTACTAAAAAAGCATTAATACAGCCAAAGCCTAATCCTATTAATCCAGCTACTATATAAAAGAATGCAATGCTATCAATTTCAAATTTTAATATCATTTTTATTGTTGCATAAGCAGAAAAACATGCAATAGCAGGGAATGAAATATCAATTCCTCCACCAATTATAATCATCATTTCTAAGCCTGCAAATATTAAAGTGATTAACATTGCTCTAGATAATGTAATTACTGTACTAAATGATAAGAAAACTGGATTTGCAATACCGATGATTACACATAGCAAAATTATTGTATAAGTTACAATAGCTTCATTTGTTGTAAAGTTTTGTTTAATTTTATTGAGCATAATTTTCCTCCACTGAAGCTTCTTTAATTTTTATAGAAATTTCATCTTCTGTGTAATCTTTTGTTGTTAATACACCAGAACTTTTACCATTGCTCATAATTATTAACTTATTGCAATTGAAATATAATTCATTTAAATCATCACTTATCACAATAATACCCATTCCCTCATTTGCAAGATTATGTAGAATTTTATGAATATCAGATTTTGAGCCAATATCTACTCCTACAGTAGGTCCATTTAAAATTAATAGTTTAGGATGTGTATTTAACCATTTTGCAATTACCATTTTTTGAGCATTTCCGCCTGATAATGTTCTAATTTCGGCTTTAGGAGAAGATGCAACACATCCAATTTTATTAATCCAAAATTGTGTTACATCCTCAATCTTATTAAGATCTAATTTGCATTTATTCATGTATGATTTTAGTGAAGAAGCAACTGTATTATCACTTATTGATCTACTTAAAAATAATCCTTGTGTTAATCTATCTTCGGGAACATATCCAATGCCTTTTTTAACAGCATCATAGATTGAAGTGATTTTAACTTTTTCATCGTTAATGTAAATTTTTCCAGAGGTTGCAGGTGTTATACCAAATAAAGTATCGCCAATTTCTGATCTTCCTGATCCAAGCAATCCAGTAATCCCAAGGACATCTCCTTGCTGTAACTTAAAGCTTACATTATTAAAACATTCTTTTAGTGTTAAATTATTAACTTCACAAACTGTGTTTTTGCTTATTGTAGGAGTATATATATTGTCAATAATATCTCTTCCTGTCATATAATTGATGAAAGATTTTCTATCAAATTCCTCAATCAATCCAGTTGCAACGTTTTCTCCATTTCTTAATATTGTTAACCTATCTGCAATTTCAAAAATCTCATCAATTTTATGATTTACAATGACAATAGCCATTCCTTTATTTTTTAAATTGATTAGAGTTTTATTTAATAGCTCAACTTCACGTGCAGTTAATGCAGTAGTAGGTTCATCTAAAATTAGTAATTTAGCATCGTTTATAATTGCTCTAGAAATAGCAACCATTTGTTTGTTTGAAATTGATAATCTTTCTACAAGAATATCAGGATCAATGTCAGCACCAACAAGAGCCATTGCTTTTTTTGCTAAAGTTCGTGCTTCTTTCCAATTCATTTTCTTTTTTTCATTTAATAAATTATTGTTCATTGCTATGTTTTCAGCTACTGATAAATTGGGAAAAACAGCAAAGTCTTGATAAATTACTTGAATCCCTTTGTGAATAGAGGCAATCGGGCTTAAATGTGATACTTCTTCTTCATTAATATAAATATTTCCAGAAGTTGGTTCGTGTGCACCTGAAATTACTTTTATTAATGTTGATTTACCACAACCATTTTCTCCAGCAAGACAATGGATCTCTCCAGTATTAATTGTTAAATCAACACCTTTAAGGGCTTTTACACCTGTAAAATATTTTTTTATTTTGTTTAGGCGAATAAATTCTTGTGACATTTTGTATATAATCTCCAATAAATTAAATAAAGGGGATTTGGTTTAACCTTATCCCCTTATAAAAAATCTTAATAATTGATTTAGAAATCAATTGCAGGATCGTTTACGTTTTCTTTTGTAATATCAATCCAAGCTTGACCTGATAATACTTTATTATCTAAAGAAAGGTTAGTGTAACCAGGAACATTTAAGTTTAAACCGTTTGAAATTTCTTCACCGTCTAATACTTTTATAGCTAATTCAACCATAGCCTTACCAGCTAATGCAGGATCCCAAAATGAAGCCATTTGAATTGTTCCATCTTCAATGTATTTACCAGCAACTGAAACTAATGAAGTTCCAACAATAGCAATTTTACCTTGTAGTCCTAATTCTTGAACAGCTAGAGCAGCACCTGCAACATCAGGCATTGCAGAACCTTGAATAGCTTTAATATTAGGATTAGCAGTTAAAACTTCTTTAATTTTGTTGTAACATTGACTTTGGTTATCAGCTGTTTCAATTTTGTCACCATAGTGATTCATGTTAGGAAATTTTTCTTGTTGAAGTTGTTTTGCAGCATCAACCCATTGGTTATGAGATTCTGATGTTAAAGATCCAACAGTCAATACATAATCTCCTTGCCCATCAACTAATTCGCCAATTTTTTCCATAAAGTGCATACCGTATTCAGCATTGTTAAATGCTTCAATATCATAATCAATGTTTGACATACCAGAAGCTTCATGGGTAATAACAAGAATACCAGCTTCACGAGCTTTCTTTAATACGGGTTCTAAAGCTTCAGTTGAAAAAGGAACTACACAAATTGCATCAACGCCTTGAGAAATTAAATCTTCAATTGCTTGAGCTTGTAGAGCACCATCACCTTCAGAAGGGCCTGTATAGAAAGCATCTACATCATTTTCTTGAGCATATTCATTAACACCAACTTCCATTCTTTGGAACCAAGAAATACTTGTTAATTTAGGAACAACTGCAATTCTATAATCTTTTGATCCATCTGCTTTTTCACTTTCACCGTTTGCAAAAGCAACACTAGAAACCATTAATAACATAGCTAAAGATAAAGCTAATAATTTTTTCATTTTATCCTCCTAATGAAAACTAAACAAAATTGTTTATATGTTTAGTAAATTGAACATGTTTATTATAAATTGTAAAAATGAAAATTGTCAATTTTATTATTTGAGAAAAATATATAAATAATAATTCTTATATAATTCATTACATAGTAAATATTTATTATATTTTATTATTGTTTAGTGATTGTTTAGTGATTACTAAATATTAAGTGTTTTGTTTTATTGACAACTGAAATAATTTATGATTTACTAAAAGA
>CAZPTG010000198.1:0-4790 GCA_964589355.1 uncultured Spirochaetaceae bacterium | reverse complement strand
TCTATTTTAGAAATACATTGTAAAAAAGTAAAATTAGAGCAAAGTGTTGATTTATCAAGAATCGCAAGAGCAACTCCAGGTAGTAGTGGCGCAGATTTAGCAAATATGATAAATGAAGCTGCTTTATTTGCTGCAAGAGAAAATAAAGAAACTGTTTCTATGTCTAATATTGAATCAGCACGCGATAAAGTAATGCTTGGTATTGCTAAAAAATCTAAGATAATGAGTCCTGATGATAAGAAAGCAACTGCATATCATGAGGCCGGTCATACATTACTCCATTATTATTTAAATAATGTTGATCCTTTGCATAAAGTTACAATTATACCACATGGAAGAGCTCTAGGTTTAACTATATCTCTACCTGAAAAAGATGCTTATACTATGACAAAAAGTAAATTAGTAGATAGAATAAAAATCACAATGGGTGGTTATGTAGCTGAAGAAGTTGTCTATGGCGAAACAACTACTGGTACATCTAATGATATTCAACAAGCTACAAATATAGCAAAAAGAATGGTAACTGAATTTGGAATGAGTAGTTTAGGTTTTATTAATTTAGGTGAAGAAGACGAGCCTTTATTCTTAGGAAGAGAAATTGCTCAACATAAGAATTTTAGTGAAGCCACAGCCAAAATTATTGATGATGAGATGTTGAAAATTTTAGACTCTTGTTTAAAAGAAACTAGAGAAATATTAACAACTCATAGAGATCAATTGGATTTATTAACTAATAGCTTAGTTGAAAAAGAAACTCTTGACGATGCTGAAATTAGAGAACTTCTTGGGTTCGATTCAATTGAAAATGAATTAAGTTTAAAAGATAAAGGATAAATATGAAGCATGATTATTCTTTGACAAGAAACTTTTGTATTATTGCGCATATCGACCATGGTAAATCTACCTTGGCCGATCGTTTTATTGAAATGGCAAAATTAAATAATTCAAGAGGGCCTTCTCAAGATCAAATGTTAGATAGCATGGATATTGAAAGAGAAAGAGGTATTACCATAAAAAGCCAAGCGGTTACAATACCTTATACAGCTAAAGATGGTAATACTTATCAATTAAATTTAGTTGATACTCCCGGTCATGTAGATTTTAGTTATGAAGTTTCAAGAGCAATTAGTTCTTGTGAGGGGGCATTGTTATTAGTTGATGCATCTCAGGGTGTTGAAGCTCAAACATTAGCAAATCTCTTTTTAGCTATGGAGCATAATCTAGAAATAATTCCAGTAATAAATAAAATTGATTTGCCATCAGCTAATATTCCAATGTGTTTAGAAATGATAGATAATGATTTGGGATTAGATGCCGATATGAGTGTACAAGTTAGTGCAAAAACAGGTGTTGGTGTTGATGAGCTTTTAGAACAAATTGTTGAATTTATTCCCCCTCCTGTTGGAGTGGATGACGATGCTTTGAAAGCTGTTATTTTTGACTCCCATTATGATTCTTATAGAGGTGTTATAGTACATTGCAGAATTTTTGATGGATCATTGAAAAAAGGTGATACTATTAAATTTATGCATGGTGGAGGAAATTATGTTATTGAAGAAGTTGGAATTTTTCAATTAGGATTTATAAAAACAGAGGAATTACATGCTGGGGCAGTAGGTTATTTTATTGCTGGTATCAAAAAAATTAGTGATATTAGAGTAGGAGACACTGTAACTAAATTAAATAACATGGCAGATGCTCCACTTGAAGGGTTTCGAGATGTTCAGCCCGTAGTTTTTTCTTCAATATATCCTGTTGATTCAAATGATTATGAAGAATTATTTGATGCTATTGAAAGATTAAAATTAAATGATGCTTCTTTAGTATATGAAAAGGACTCTTCAGCTGCATTAGGATTTGGTTTTAGATGTGGCTTTTTAGGATTACTCCATTTAGAAGTTATTCAAGAAAGAATTGAAAGGGAGTTTGATTTATCAATTGTTTTCACATCACCTTCTGTAGAATATAAAGTACATATGAAAAAGGATGATGAAATTTTAGAAATTGATAATCCTTTAGAATTCCCAGATCCATTATTAGTTGATTATAGTGAAGAACCTTATATTCGCGCTAATGTTATTACTCCAAGTGAATTTATAGGTCCAATAATGGGACTAGCAATGGAAAAAAGAGGAATTCAAAGTAATATGAATTATCTCGATTCTAAAAGAGTAGAATTGCAATATGAAATGCCTTTAGCTGAAGTATTATTTGAATTTTATGATAGATTGAAATCAATTTCGAGAGGTTATGCATCTTTTGATTATGAAGTCATTGGCTATAGAAGAACTGATTTAGCTCGGATGGATATTTTGGTAAATGGAGAGCAAGTAGATGCTTTATCTCAGTTAGTATTTAGAGGTAATGCTGCTGAGAGAGGAAAAGTTGTTTGTCAAAGATTAAAAGGTGAAATTCATCGACAACAATATAAGATAGCTATTCAAGCAGCAATTGGTGGTCAAATAATTTCTAGAGAAACAATTTCAGCATATAGAAAAGATGTTACTGCAAAATGTTATGGTGGTGATATATCTCGTAAGAGAAAATTATTAGAAAAACAGAAAGAAGGTAAGAAAAGAATGAAAATGGTAGGAAGTGTAGAGCTACCACAACAAGCTTTTTTAGCTGTTCTTAAAAGTGAAGATAAAAATAATAAATAATTTTTAATATGGGTTTGTTAACTAAAAGCAAACTCATTTTTTAGAGGTAAATAATGAAAGAATTATTTGGGAAAACAAAATCAGGAGAAGAGGTTTATAAATATACTATAAAAAATGGTAATTATTCTCTTCAAGTATTAACATATGGGGCTGCAATTCATTCTTTAAAAGTTCCTAATAAAGATAATGAGTTAATTGATGTTGTTTTAGGTTATAAAACACTTTTAGAATATGAAAAAACAAAGACCTATTATGGTATGTGCGTCGGAAGAGTCGCAAATAGAATAAAAGATGCTAAATTTATTTTAAATGGGATTGAGTATAATCTTGAAAAAAATGAAGGAGAGAATACACTTCATAGTGGTTATTCTTCATTTTGTTTTAAAAATTGGTATTGTGAAGAATTTGTCATAAATGAAAATCCAATGTTAAAATTTAGTATAAAATCTTATGATGGTGAAGGTGGTTTTCCATCAAATGTTGAAGTTGCTTGTATCTACACTTTAACTAAAGATGGACAACTTGTAATAAATTATGAAGGCCAATGCGATAAAGATACAATAATGAATTTAACTAATCATAGTTATTTTAATTTAAGTGGCGATTATAGTAGGACTATTTTGGATCATCAATTGCAATTAGATTGCGATAAATATGTTGAGGTAGATGAGAAAGCTATTCCAACTGGCGAAATATTATCAACAAACAATACTGCTTTTGATTTTAATAATTTTCATAAAATTGGAGAAAGGATTAATCAAATTCCTAATGGTTATGACCATACTCTGTGTTTTAATGATTTTAATGAACAATTGGCGAAAGTTGGTGAAGTTCGATGTGATTATTCAAAAGTATCTATGGAAATATATACTACAATGCCATCTTTGCAATTATATAGTGGTAATTTTATTAGTGAATCAGAAATTAATAAAGATGGTTCAAAAGGCGTAAAATATGGCGGGATTTGCTTTGAAACTCAGTATTATCCAGATTCTCCTAACAATGAAAAATTTCCATCTATTAAATTAAATGCAAACTCAAAATATAATCATGCAACAATTTATAAGTTTAATATTTGTTAAGTAAAAAATAATAAATTAGAATATTTATACTGTTTCATTTGTTATTTGTCTTTTTTTCTCGATGTCTTTTAAAAATTGTATTATTTTTTTTTATTATTTCGAGAGAAAATTCTTCAGGAACCGGATCGGGTCCTCCTAGATAAAATCTGCTACATCTAAATATTCTAATAAATCCTAAAACTGATCCTTTTATTATTCCATGTTTTTTAACAGCTTGTATAAAATAGGTTGAACAAGTAGGAGAATATATACAAGAGCCACCTATATAAGGTGAGAGTATACCTTTGTATAGATGTATAGGAATTAAATATATTGATTGCAATATTTTCTTAAGTTTTTTCATAAAATCAATATATACAAAGAATTATTAAAAAACAAGTTACTTTGTCACACAATAAATAAAAAAAATAATTAAATTTTTTAAATTTATAAATTTATATGTTTGACTTTTATATAAGTAAGTGCTATTTTTATTCTAGATTTTAGAATATTTAATGGAGGAATAACCATATGGCAGGTAATGTTTCAAAGAATGCACGTCGTGCAGGTGCAAAAGTCCTAACAAGTCGTTGGGGTGGACAAATTAAAATGAAGAGTATTTTTGAAAATGGAAGACTTCGTCATTTAGCTTATTGTGAAAAAAGTGGTAACACTGCAAGAAAAGCTAAAGATTTAATGTAATTTTGTTTAACAATAGAAAAAACCGGAGATATATATCTCTGGTTTTTTTTCATAACAATTTGCCTAAAAAAAAATATTGATATTAAACACAAAGAAAGGTATAGTTATTGTTAAGTGGTAATATAAACTATCATATATTGAGTCTAATAATACATTTTGGTATGAAATTAGCTAGTTTTGAATTGTAATTTATTTAATAATTTAAAATTAATTAATTTTTTTTGTACCTAAAAGCGAACTCATATGATATACTTATGTAGAAGAAGTATTTATTATACAAAAACCATTGAGATTTATATTAGGAGGAAAACCGTGAAACGTTTTTCAAGTAAATTAATGTCAGCATTGTTAGTAACAATGCTCATCG
>CAZPTG010000197.1:0-4800 GCA_964589355.1 uncultured Spirochaetaceae bacterium | reverse complement strand
ATATTTATAATAGTCTGCTATTTTATCATTAATTTGTTTGTTTTTAAGACAATCTATTTTAATCATACCACATTTTTCCATAACTTTAGCTGAAGCTTTATTATCAATTTCACACAATCCAAAAACCTCATCTAAATTAAATTCATTAAATGCAATATTTATTATTTTTAATAAAGCCTCACTCATAAATCCATTTCTCCAATACTTTTTATTTAATACATAACCAAATGTTGCTTTATTATCATCTTCAAACATTAAATCAATACATCCTATTACTTTTTTCGAAGATTTTAAGACAATTGCAAATACTCCATCTTTTTTTAAAAAATTTTTTATACTAAATATTGTTTCCTCTATATTTTTATGAGATTTCCAAGTTAAAAAATTTGTAGTTTCATCATCACTAGAATATTCAAATACATCAAAAACATCTTCATCCATAAATTTTCTTAAAATTAATCTATCTGTTCTATATTCTTTTAAAAAATATTTTTGCATTTCAGTTTCTCCACTTTTCAATATATACATATAATAATATTTTCAATCATTAATTCTTTTTTAAATTAACTATAATTATATTGACTATTTTAATCAATAAAAATATATTTAATGCGGACTTTAACAAGGAGTTATACTTTATGAAATCTAAAATCCTAAAAGGAACAACAACGTTCTTATTTGTAACAGCTATAATGACAGCTACAACTTTTAATTTTGCTAACGAAAGTAATATGAATATATTACCTTCTTCAAACAATAAAATTCAAACTCAAACTATTAATGAAAAATATTTTGGATCTTATCTTATTTCATCTAATTCAATAAATCATTTTGCAAAAGACTACTTAATCAATAATTTAAATGTTCAATCTACAAATACAGATTATTCACTAGAATTAAACTTACTGATTAATGCTCTCAATAAAAGTGAAATATTAAGAGAAGATCTCCTTGGAGAGCTTAGATATACCATTGATGAAAACAAATTAGTAATCAAAGATATCGCAGGTGGAGAAAGTTTTAATCTCGATTATGAAATTAAAGACAATATTTTATATGCAAAAGTTTATGATTATACACAAGAACTAGCTATTGGTAAATTTGAAGACAATGGTAGATTTTTAATAGTAAAATCACCTAATAATGATAATACAGTTTTTCTAGAACACAATAATGCTTAAAATTACTAATTAATTATTTTATTTAGGCAAATACCCAGCTTCTTTTATTTTTGATTTAATTTTATCTTTAGTTGTCAAAGAATTAGTTTCTATATTTATTGTTACTTCTTTTTCTTCTAAAGATACTGTTGCATCAATAACACCTTCTAGAGATTTAACAGCCTTTTCTACAGCCATTTTACAATGATTACAACTCATACCCTCTACCCTTATTTTCATATCATTTTCTCCAATTTTATTTAAAGTTATATTTTTTTCATTTTTTTTGGTTTCTAATTTTGATTTTTTAAATTTCTTAAGACTCAATGAATTCGAAACAACAGATACAGAACTAAACGACATTGCAGCTCCTGCAATAATTGGATTTAAAAATCCCAATGCAGCAAAAGGAATTCCTATTGAATTATAAAAGAATGCCCAAAATAGATTTTGCCTAATTTTATTCATGGTCTTCCTTGATAAAGTCATCGAAGTTGCAATTTCTCTTAAATCACCTCTCATAAGTGTTATATCTGCTGATTCAATAGCAATATCACTACCTTCTCCCATTGCTATTCCAATATTAGCTGTTGCCAATGCTGGAGCATCATTAATACCATCACCTACCATTGCAACACTAAACCCTTGCTTTTGCAATTCTTTAATTTTATTAGCTTTTCCCTCAGGCAATACTTGAGCCATTACATTATTTATATTCAGACTAGATGCAATAGCTTTTGCAGTAATCTCGTTATCACCTGTTATCATAAATACATCAATCCCTAAATCTTGTAATAGCTTTACACCATCTTTTGCAGAATCTTTTAAACTATCACTAATAGTTAAAAGAGCTAATACTTTTTTCCTATCTGCTAAAATGACTACAGTCTTTCCTTTTGACTCAAAATCTTTAATCTTCTTTATACAATTTTTTATAGCTATACCATTTTCTTCTATGAAAGATTCGTTTCCAATATAATAAGTTTTTTTATCTATATCTGCACTTATTCCTTTACCCGGATGTGCCATAAAGTTTTTTATTTTTAATAAATCTATATTTTTTTCTTCTATTGCACTTTTTACAATAGCTTTAGATAAAGGATGTTCTGATACTTGCTCTAAACTTGCTGCTATTTGTAAAAGAATCCAAGGATCTACACTATTATCTAAAGTATATAGATCTTCTAATATAGGTGTTCCTTTTGTAAGTGTTCCGGTTTTATCTAATACTATTGCATTAATTTTTTCACTAGCTTGCAGTATTTCGCCATTTTTTATCAAAATACCATTTTGTGCACCTATACCTGTACCAACCATAATTGCAGTTGGTGTGGCAAGTCCTAAGGCACAAGGGCAAGCAATTACTAATACAGCAACAGCTGATATTATCCCTTGAGTTATATCTCCAACGATAAAAGCCCATATTAAAAAAGTAAATATAGATATTAATAATACAATAGGAACAAAAATTGAAGCTACTTTATCAGCTAGTTTTTGTATAGGAGCTTTTGACCCTTGAGCTTCTTCTACAACAGCAATTATTCTTGATAAAACTGAATCCTTACCCACATGCTCTGCTTTAATTTTTAAAGCTCCATAACTATTAACACTTCCACTTATAATAGAATCTCCAATTTGTTTTTCAACAGGCATACTCTCTCCTGTTATCATACTTTCATCGATTGAAGAAACTCCATCTATAACTTTTCCATCAACAGGAACTCTATCACCAGGTTTAATTAAAACAATATCATCAATTGATATATCTTCAATTAAAAGCTCAACAATTTTATCATTTTTTAAAATAAATGCAGATTTAGGTTTTAGTTTCATTAACTTTTCTATTGCTTGTGATGTTTTACCTTTTGCTTTCATTTCAAAATATTTACCTAATAAGACTAAAGTAATAATAATCGCTGATGCTTCAAAATATAAGCCATGAAACTCAATACCAATTAATGGAGCAATAAAGCCATTAAATATACTAAATAAATAAGCAGAGCTTGTTCCTAAAACAACAAGTACATCCATACCAGGATTTTTAGCTACTAAAGACTTATAAGCTCCTTTATAAAAGCGAAAACCTAAAAATATTTGTACAGGAGTTGCTAAAACAAGTTGTACAATTGGATTGTGTAAAAACATTAAAGATTCAATATTAAAAAGTTTAACAAACATAGCTAATAAAAGAGGAAAACTTAGTATTGAAGATATAATAACTTGCTGTTTTAATTTATTTAGTTGCTTTAATTTGTTCTCAGATTGTTTTGACTTATCCTTATCTTCAAAAATTTCAGCACTATATCCTGCTTCAAAAACACTGTTTATTATATTATTAAGATCTGTTTTATTTTCATCATACTCTATACTTGCACTTTCACTTGCAAGGTTTACAAAAGCTTTATCAATTCCCTCATTTTTCTTGATTCCCTTTTCAACGTGAGCTACACAAGAAGCACAGCTCATCCCATCTATTTTTAATTTTACTTTTTTCATATTACCTACTTTGTCATCTTTTTTATTGTTTTTAATAGCTCGTCAATTACATCAATATCACCATCTTGAATTTTTTCAAGCACACAAGTTTTCATATGAGCTTCTAATAATTGTGATTTTACTCCAATAATAGCAGATTCAACGCTCATAAATTGATGAAGAATATCATCGCAATAGACATCATTGTCTATCATTTTTTTTATACCCTTTATTTGTCCTTCTATTCTATTCATTCTATTTATCATTTGTTTTTTTAATTCTATTGAATGATGAGCTTTCTTTATCTCACATTTACCATTTTCCATATAGTATACCCCCCTAGGGTATTTATAATATAAATTCAAATTACTTTAAAGTCAACAATCAAGCATATATTTATTTATTAATTTTCTTTAATATTGAATAAAAACCAATATCCTCAAAACCAATCTTTTTATACATTTTAGCAGCATTAGGATTATCATAAAATAAACAAACACATTTTTTCTCAGCAATAAGTCTTTTACACAATGAGTAAACACATTTTTGAGCATAACCTTTACGTCTATACTCTTCTATTGTAAAAACACCTATTAACATAGCTAATTCATTTGATTCAGCACTTGAGCTTGCACCACTAACAATTTCATTATTAATGGTATACGCATTTATATGCATTGATTTTTTTTCTAATTCAGATTTTATAGTTTCAATATTTGACTCTGTTTGAAATACCATTTTTACTTTTTCTAAATACTCATCAACTCTATCTGATTTTATTTCAATAACATTTTCTATGTTTTGTTCAATTTTCAATTTATTTAAAGTTGCAAAATAAAAATCATTTCTAACAAATGATGAAAGATTTATATTTTCAATAACCTTTTTATCGCCATTAATATTTACAACCTCATAATCTTTAATCAATTTTAGTAAAAAATCATATTCAATAATCAAATCGTAAGAAACTATACAAAGATTATTAAAAAACCTTAAATATATTGTTTTTATTTCATTATCGATATCAATAAATATATCTAAATTTTCATTTTCAAATCCATAATTTTCAATATCACTTATCAAAAATAAATTTATTTCTTTATTTTTATATAAATAATTATTCAATAGCTCTAAATCATATTTACTACATTTTCTAATCATATTT
>CAZPTG010000196.1:0-4810 GCA_964589355.1 uncultured Spirochaetaceae bacterium | reverse complement strand
GATGTAAACCAATTGAAGGTTCATCTAATACATACAAAACACCGGTTAATGCAGAACCAATTTGAGTTGCTAATCTAATTCTTTGAGCTTCTCCACCACTTAAAGTTCCACTATTTCTATCAAGAGTTAAATAAGATAATCCAACATTATCCAAAAAAGATAACCTATTATTTATTTCTTTTAATATCTCTTTTGCAATGGTAGCTTTAGTTTCATTTAATTTTAAATTTTTAAAAAAGATTATACTATCTCTAATAGAATAAGATGTAACTTCCATTATATTTTTATCATTAACAAATACATGAAGAGCATCTTCTTTTAATCGTTTTCCTTTACAAGTTGGACATGCTTTATGTGATTTATAAGAATCATACCAAGCTTTCATATGCATACTAGCAGTTTGATAATATCTTCTTTGAAGTTCTTTTAGAATTCCTTCATATTTTCTTAAAACAGATTGCTCCCCATCAATTCCATTATCATAATTAACTCTTAATTTTTTATTATATCCATATAATAAAACTTTATATATATTTTTTGGTAATTGATTTATTGGAGTATCTAGAGAAAAATTTAGTTCTTTAGATAATGCTTCAAACATTGCTCTATTCCAATTAGCTTTTGGATTATGAGTTTTTATTGCATGTTCATTAAAACTTAAATTTGGATTAGGTATTATCAAATCAATATCAAATTCACTAACTATTCCAATACCTTTACAAGTGGGACAAGCACCATATGGGTTATTAAACGAAAAAAGACGTGGTTCTAAATCAGCAATTGTGATTCCACAATGAGGACAACTATTTCTTTGAGAAAAAATTTCATCAATTTCTTTTCTCTGATTACTCTCTTCAATTAAAAATGTTATTTTTACAAGACCATTTGTCATCTCAATAGCAGTTTCTAAAGAATCAGATAAACGAGAGCGATTTTCATTTGATAAAATTAATCTATCAACAACTATATCTATATCATGTTTATATTTTTTATCTAATTGATTAACATCTTCTAATCGATACATTTTATTATCAATTTTAGCTCTTTGAAATCCAGAATTTCTAGCATCTTCAAAAACTTTTTTATATTCGCCTTTTCTACCTCTAGCTACAGGAGCGCTAATTATTAATTTAGTATTATCTTCATATTGATATATAGCAGCTATTATTTGATCAATACTCATTTCACTAATCTCGCGATTACATTTAGGACAATAAGGAGTTCCAATTCTTGCCCAGAGTAGTCGATAATAATCAAATATTTCAGTAATGGTTCCAACAATTGATCTAGGATTATTAGATGTTGATTTTTGCTCTATTGCAATAGAAGGGGAAAGCCCTTCTATATAATCAACTTTAGGTTTTTCCAATCTACCTAAAAATTGTCTAGCATAAGCTGATAGACTTTCAACATATCGTCTCTGGCCTTCAGCAAAAATAGTGTCAAAAGCCAAAGAACTTTTGCCACTACCACTTAAACCACTTACAACTATCAATTTTTCTTTTTCTAATGTTAAATTTATTGATTTTAAATTGTGCTCACTTGCACCCTTAATAATTAATTTATTATTCCCCATTAATCGCCTCTAACAATGCTTGTTTTGCATCATTAACATCAACTTCTAAACTTAATTTACCTTTTTTATATAAAAAAACTTTCTTTCCAATTCCAGTAATAGCATAATCAGCGCCTTTTGCTTCACCAGGACCATTTACTTGGCATCCCATTATAGCAACTGAAATATCTTTATCTATAGTTAATAAATCTTTTTCAACAGACCTTAAAAATCCAATAGAATCAAAAGAATTTCTACCACAGCGAGGACAACTAACTATCCTAACACCTTTTTTTCTTAAACCTAATGTTCTTAAAATCTCAACAGCAGCAAAAACTTCATCTTCTATATCTCCTGTTATTGAAATTCTCATAGTATCACCAATACCTTTTTTTATAAGATTGCCTAAAATCCAAGTAGATCTAGCTACAGATGATACTATTGAACCAGCTTCAGTTACACCTAAGTGTATTGGATAATTACTTTTTTCAAAAAAAGTTTCATTTGCTATCTTTGTCTCTTCTAAATTTGTAGATTTTAAAGAAACAACAGTGTTATAAAAATCTAATTCTTCAAACCATTCTAAATATTTTAAAGCATTATCAACCATAATTGTTGTATGATCTCCAACGCCTTTAGGTAAAGAACCAGAATTCAAGCCTATCCTAATTGCTGCACCTTTATCTTTTGCAGCTCTTACAACTTCATCAACTTTCCATCTAGCTCCAATATTTCCAGGATTGATTCTAATTTTACTAAAACCACACTCTAAAGCAGCAAGTGCTAGTTTAAAATCAAAATGTATATCAGCAACTAAAGGCATAGGAGATTTAGAATTTAAATATTTAAAAGCAGATCTATCATTATCACTAGGATATGAAAATCTCATAATATCACACCCCATTAGAGCTAAATTATTCATTCTTTTTAATAAATCATCTAAATCTTCTTTTTTTGAAGGAATTGGACTATCATACATTGTCTGTATTGATATTGGATTACCTTTACCAATTTTTATATTTTTTACATTAGCAATTATTGGAGAATTCATACTATACCCTTTTTATCAGCACAAGTTAATATATCTTCTATTTTCTTATTACTATTAGCTGAAATTATTAAATCTTTTATTAAATCTAATTCTAAAATAATATAATAAAATAATGAAGACATTTTATCATTCTTAGTTATTTCTTTTTCTAACATTGATAACATATGAACACTAAAATCAAAATAATTTAATAAAAATAACATATTAGAATGAATGAAAATATCTTTTGGCTTTTCCATATTCAAATATTTTATATTATTATAAAAATATGTAATGATTTTTTCATCTAAGTTCAAACTAATTAACAATAGCAAAAAATAAAAATTAAATGATTTTGAATCTATAAAATAATGACAAATTCTATTTATTGCACAAGAATATACTTTTCTATTTAAATAATTTAACTTTTCAACATCAATTAATACTTCATTAAAATTTTTAATATTAATTTTTTTAATTTTATTCTCTACATATTCAATTCTATCAAAATTTTTCACAATTACAGAAACATCTTCTAATAAATCTTGATATAAATAAAATTCATCATTTAGTTTTATTTTGTCCCAATAATAATATACTGTTTCTTTATCTTCAAAATTAATTGCAAATTCCAATAAAGATAAATCTTTTTCAAATTTAGTAATATTCATATTAGAATTTATATTTTCAGAAAAAAGTTTCTTATTTGCACTATTGAAAATCAAAGTATTAAAAATAGCACTAAAATTATTATCTTTTTTTATAAATATATCATTATCAAACTTTACAATTATTGAATTAATAATTTCATAAGAAAAATTTTCAACAAAAAAGGGTAATATTATTAAAAAACTATTAAATGATGTATTTGAATAAATAGATTTCATTACTTTCAAAATATAATCAACATTATTTACATTAACTAGATCTTTTAAAAAACTTAACCCAAATAAATTAAAATAATAAAAAAACACCTCGTCTTCTAAATTATAAATTGTAGCAAGCTTTGATAGTAAAATAGTTAATTCTTGATATATTTCAATTCTATCTTCAATATTTAATATAGAATATTTTAGATATTTAAAAGCGTTTTCAAATAATATTAAATCATCTTCTTTAATTTCTTCGTTTTTAGATGAAATACAATCTTCACTTATACTTGAAATAAGTTCTAAATAACTATCTTTTGTTATAGTTATCCCATTAAAAGGCTTTTCATAAATTGATATAGCACAAGATAATGTTATATCATTTGCAAAAGGTATCCTCGGATTTTCTAAAAGTTCATCGATTAATTTAAATTCTTCAAAGTTATCAATATTTGACGGTGTATTAATTTTATTAATAGCTGAAAATTTTGAATCAAATCTATCACTAAAATATAACTCTTTAGAAAAATGTTGATGAATTTTTCTATCTAATTGATAATCAGTTTCTTTATTATAAATATTATTATCAATATCAATTTTAGATATATAAGAACTGTCTTCTAAATCATAAAAGACTTTTAACTCATTTAATATTTGGAACTTTGTATAACCGTTAAGATATAAGAATTTTATTCTTTTATTAAATAATCTCAACATTTTTTTACATTTTTCCATAATCTTCCTTTCGAAATTATCTATATTATTAATATAATTACTAATATAATTATTATAACAGATAACAATTATAAATACTATTTTTTAAAACCTATTTTTATTTTTTTATATTTTTTTATCATTGGTTGCAAATGCAACAACATAAAATAATATTTATGAATATTATATTAAATATATTGGTGTTTTGCCAATAAAATATAAAAGATATCATCTTTAACAATTTGATAATTCGAAATTAAATATATTGGTGTTTTGCCAATAATATTATTAGGAGAAAAAAAATGGATTGAGAAATGTTTTGTTATCAATGCCAAGAAACAGCTGGCTGTAAAGGATGCACAATAAAAGGTGTTTGTGGAAAATCATCTACTACTGCACGTCTTCAAGATTTATTAATATATGCTACAAAAGGCTTATCTGAAATTACAACTAGATTTAGAAAAGAAGGAAAAACTGTTGATAAATTAATTAATCATTATATTAGTGTAAATTTATTTTCCACTATTACTAATGCTAATTTTGATGACGATGTATTTTATTCAAGAATTGCAGAAACAATTAAATTTAGAGATATGCTAAAAAGCAAATTATCAAATTTAGAAAATTTAAATGATGCAGCAA
>CAZPTG010000195.1:0-4828 GCA_964589355.1 uncultured Spirochaetaceae bacterium | reverse complement strand
CCTGGTACAAAAGAAATGGGGAATGAACTTGCTGCAATTCTTGGTGTGTTAGCAGGAGATACTAATTTAGAATTAAAAGTATTAAGTAATATTAAAAAAGATGATATTGAAAAAGCTAAAGAACTTCGTAATAAAAATATTGCAATTGTAGATATTAAAGAAGGTGCTCAAGATATATTTATTGATGCTAATGTAGAAACAGATAAAGGTCTAGGCCATGTTGTTATTGAAAAGAAACATACAAATATTGTTTTAATTGAAGCTAATGGAAAACGGTTGTATGAATCAGAATTTAACAATAATGAAAAAGTTGAAAAAGAATTTGATTTACGTGGATTGAAATTAGATGATTTTATTGAATATGTTGAAACAGTGTCTTTTTCTGATGTTAAATTTACTTTAAAAGCTGTAGAAATGAATAATGAATTAGCAAAGATTGGTATGTGTGGCTCCGCAATGGGGTTAGGAAAGGCTTTAAATGAATTAATTCAAGAAAAAAGATTAAGTGATGACATTGTAAGTTATGCACAAATTTTAACAGGTTATGCAGTAGATGCTCGTATGGGTGGAATGGCAAAACCGGCAATGATGATAAGCGGTAGTGGTGATCATGGAATTATTGCAACAATGCCTCTTTTCGCAATAGCAGAGAGAGAAAATATAGGTGAAGAGCAATTAGCTAGAGCAATTGCATTAAGCTATTTAATAACTATTTATATAAAAGGATATTCAGGAAGGCTTTCTGCATTTTGTGGTTGTGCTGTTGCTGCGGGTACAGGCGTAAGTGCAGCAATTGTATATTTATTAGGAGGGAATAAAACTCAAATTGGATATACCATAAATAATATGGCTAGTAATATAACAGGAATGATTTGTGATGGTGGAAATTTTGGTTGTTCCTTAAAAGCTATGACAGCAGCAAGTGCTGCTACTCAATCAGCATTATTTGCCCTAAAAGATGTTCATATTCCAAATTATAGTGGTATTGTTGGTAATACTTTTGAAGAAACTATGCAAAATATGGGCAAAATAGCATCACCAGGAATGTTAGATACAGATAAAGTTATTTTAGATATTATGTTAAATCGACATAACTTAAAATAATAAATTAAATATTATGGGATTTTTTGTACAAGAAGAATCTCATAAATATTTTCCATAATAAAGTTAGAAATACCTCATTTTTTATTTAATAATGAGAAGAAATCAAGCTGATAGTCTATGACACTTTTATTATCCCTTTTAGTAATAATAGCATCCTTTGCTAACGAGCCTATTAAGAGTTGAGAATATTTATTATGCAATTTATTTCTTTCTTTTGCACTAAGCTCTGATTGATTAGCATAACAGTATTTACAACCAAGTGTACAACAATTATATGTCCCAATATCTATACTTTCTAAACACTTACATTCTTTTCTTTGATTTTTATCTTTTCCTACTGTAACTCTCCCATTTAAAATATTTTCAATTATATCTTTATTAATGCAAGAGCCTTTTTGGATATTAAATTCTGTTAAATCAATATTTTCAGCACAAGTAAAAACTTCAAGACCATAATTACTAGCTATAATAGATAGTTCTTTTGCAACGGATTTGATATAATTTATACTGGATTTATAATTAGTTTTAATATTCATATCTTTACTAATATTTTTATAATTATCTACAAAGCTTATATAGCATAAATTAGTATAATTAGATAATTTACTTGCAAATTTTTCAAACATAACTTTATGATAATTTAAATCATAAATATCATTAAGGATAATTGGGTCATATCTCCATACAACTTTGTTTTTCCCAATAGATTTACTTAATTCAATAAAAGTCTTAATTAGTATATCCTTATTAGGGAGATTAGTTTCAATAGATTTATCATATGGAGTAAGAGTGAATTGAAAATAATACTTATAACCCATATCATCAATTTCAAATAATCTCCTCATAATTGGTCTAGGGTTCTTTGTCCAAAATACAATAATATCAACAGCTTCCTTACTTAAATCTACAAATTGATATCTCTTTGAATTAAATGGATTAGGGACTAGTGCAAATTTTTCACTCAATCTGTTTATAAACCATTGAGAAAACATTGCTGGAATATCGCATCTTCTACTAGCACTAATTATCATTTTTTAAAATCCTATTTTCTTTATTTTATTACAATCCATTGATTTTAATAACTGTTCTAATATTTATTATATTTATAATATAATTAGTGTCAAATCAAGTTTTTAATAAATACACTTTGTTTCTTAACCACTCGCACTCGCAAGCGAAAATGTCCACTTTAAATTTTATTGTTTTTAGTATTCTAAATTAAATATTTATTAGAGGGGCCTCCCTTTTTTTATTTATAATTGTACTCAAAGCAATTAATCAAGCTTTTACAATAAAGGATAGTAATAACAACATTTAAATATATTGTTTTTTGATAAAATTTCTTAGCAAAATATTTTGATTGCAAATTATTAATTCATAGAATATTATTTAGCAATATTAGCAATATAAATATACTAAAATAGGGAATATAAATTTTACACAAATGTATAATAAATTTTAAATAATAAAATTCATTCAAAATACATAAAAATCAATAATTGTAAAAAACATGAATTAAAGTATAATAAATAAATATTATCAATTTATTTTGTTCTCATCTCAAATTTAAAACAATTTGACATCTTGCTTATGTATTATATATTTATTAGGCTTCCATTATAGGAGTTACAAATGGTAAAGACCGTAGCACAAATGTTTCATAAAAGCACCACAGATAATCCTGAGCTAACAATGCTTAGTTCTAAAAATGAAAAAGGTGTTTTTATTGATGAAACATATAGTGAAGTAGAAAACAAAGTTATTAGTTTAGCACTAGCCTTAGATGAAACTTTTAGATATGAAAACCAACAATTAGTTGCAATAATTAGTGATAATAGAAAAGAATGGATATATAGTGATTTAGCTCTTCAATATTTAAATTGTGCAGATGTTCCACGAGGACTTGATGCAACAGATATTGAGTTAATTCAAATATTAAATGACACTAAGGTTACAACATGTTTTGTTGAGAATAATAAAACTATAAAAAGATTTAATAAATTGAAAAAAGATTTACCTCATTTAGAAACATTAATTCTAATGGAAGATGATCAAATAAAAACCGAAAGTGAATTTGAAGTTGTAAGATTGTATGATTTATTAAAAAGTGGAAATAAATTAATTGAAAGAAATGCTACTTTAAAGAATAAAGTAATAGATAATCTTAAAAATGGAAAAGAAGATGATTTAGTAACTATAATCTTTACTAGTGGAACAACTGGGGCATGTAAAGGTGTTATGCTAACTAATAATAATTATATCCATGAAGTTACTCATTTGCAAAAATTTGTAAATAATAAATTTTTACCAGGGCAGAGATGGATGAGTGTTTTGCCTATTTGGCACTCCTTTGAAAGATCTGTAGCTTATGTATCAATATATTTTTCACAAGCGATGTATTATAGTAAGCCAATTAGTAAAATAATGCTAAGTGATTTTCAAAAAGTTAATCCTCATTGGTTTTCTTCAGTTCCAAGGATTTGGCAATCAGTTAATAAGACTATAGAGAGAAAAATTAGTAAATCTAGTAATTTTAAAAAGGCTTTAAGTTTAATATTAATAAAAAATGCTAGCAATTTAAGAAAAGGATATAATAAAGTTAATAATTTATTACCTAGATACAAAGAGAGAAACTTTAGAGGTTTTGAATTAATTGATGGAATCTTTAAAATGGCAATTCATTATCCTCTATATTTTCTTGGTAAAAAAATGATGTTCGATAAAATTAATAGTCTTTTTGGAAACAGTTTAATAGCAGGTATTAGTGCTGGTGGTTCAATGCCAAAAGGTGTTGATAATTTCTTTAATTCTATTGGTATTACTTTATTAAATGGATATGGAATGACTGAAACTGCTCCAATTATTACAGTTAGAAAGCTTATAAAGCCTATTGTTGGTGCAATGACTTTAGTTGATGGCTATAAAATAAAAATAGTTGATGAAGATAATAAAGAAGTAGGTATTGGACAAAAAGGTGTTTTAAAAGTTAAAGGTCCTCAAGTTATGAAAGGCTACTATAATAATGAAGAAGCTACAAAACTTGCAATTGATGAAGATGGATATTTAAACACTGGAGATTTAGTAAAAAGAGCTATTAATAATGATATATCTATTGTCGGTAGAGCAAAAGATACTATTGTTTTAGCTGGTGGAGAAAATTTAGAACCTGTTCCAATTGAAGGTAAGTTAAGTGAGTTAGATTTTATTGATAATGTTATCGTAATTGGTCAAGATAAAAAGTATTTATCAGCTCTTATTGTACCGAATATGAATTCTATAAAAGATTTAGTTGAACAATTTAATGAAAAATATAAAGATGATAAAGAAATGCTACACAATTATATTAAAGAAAAGATTGATGAAAAAATAAATTGTAAATTAGGATTTAAAAATCATGAGTTAATTAATAGATTTGTAATTCTAGATAAACCTTTTGAAGTAGGAAAGGAATTAAGTGCAAAATTAGAATTAAAACGTAACATTATAATTGAGTGCTATAAAAAAGAAATTGATAAGCTTTATGCTCTTTAGAGATTAAATATAAATGTAAAAACACTTGAAATAATTATTCACTTTCAAGTGTTTTTTTTTAATTCGATAAAATACTCCCATTTAATAGCTTTTACATATATTTAATAAATAAAAGTTATTTCAATGTAGGTGGTGCTAAATTTTTTTTATCAAGTCTTAAGCGAAAAAAATTACAAATAAATATGTAAAAAAT
>CAZPTG010000194.1:0-4863 GCA_964589355.1 uncultured Spirochaetaceae bacterium | reverse complement strand
ACCCACAGTGGACTTTCACCACCTAGATGTTGCCCATGCTGGGCAAACTAAAAATAGATAACAAAACTCTTTATTATCTATTACAAGCATTGCCTCTGTGCTTAATAAAGCACTTTCTCAATCCAAAATATTATATTGAATTATTATATATTATTAGCTAAAATACAAATAAAAATAATATTTAATATCAAAAAATGGAGCTAGTATGAAAAGAATTGGTTTAATTGGTGGAATTAGTTGGGAATCTACTCTTGAATATTATAAAATAATTAATGAAGAAATAAAAAACAAATTAGGAAAATCTAATTCAGCAAATTGTATTTTATATTCTTTTAACTTTCAAGAAATTGAAGAATTACAACATCAAGAAAATTGGGATGAATTAAATAAAAGAATGGTACAAGAAGCAATAAACTTAAAAAAGGCAGAGGCTGAATTTATTGTAATTTGTGCTAATACAATGCATTTAATGGCCTCTAATATTGAAAAAGAGACTAATTTAAAAGTATTACACATAGCAAAAGCTACAGCAAAAGCAATAAATGAGAAAAAAATAAATAAAATCTTGCTTCTCGGAACAAAATTCACAATGGAAGGAGATTTTTATAAAAACATACTCAATAATAATAACATTGAAGTTGTAATACCCAATCAAGAAGATAGAAACATAATTCACAATATTATATACAATGAATTAGTTAGAGGTATTATAAAAAAAGAGAGCAAACAAAAATATATTAAAATAATAAATAAAATAAAAAACGAAGGAGTAAAAGGCGTTGTATTAGGTTGTACAGAAATTCCACTTTTAATTAATCAAAAAGACTTAGATATTAATGTATTTGATACAACAAGTATACACGCAAAGGCTGCAGCTAAATTTTCTCTTCAATAAGTAAAAACAATTTATTTCTAATAATTTATTTTATTCATCTAACAAAGAACAAGCTATTTCAAATTCTTTTTGACTTTCTTGATATTTTTTTTCTTTATAAGGGAAAAATTTATCAAATTCATCTACTCTTTTTTGATCAGAATCTAGAGCATTAGAAAATAATGCATATCCACTTATATTATCTAAAGCTCCTTTATAAAGGGGCAAAACTAATAAACCTTTATAATATTTCTTATCTTCCATACTAATATTATAAGTTTTTCCACTTTTAAAACCATAACAACTATAATGATAAGGATATCCCAATGTAATAATTGCCCTGTATCCCTTGTTTTTTGCAGCCTCAATAGAATGAGTAATTAATTTTTTTCCAAACCCTTGTCTATGATATTTTGGATGTATAAAAACAGGACCAAAGCTTATTGTATCTATCTTTCTATCATCATCTAATATAATTTTTGATTTTGTATAAAAAATTGCACCAATAATTTTATAATTTAACTCTATTACAAAAGATAAATCTTTAAGAAAATCACTGTGATCTCTTATATTATGAATTACATAGTGTTCATGACATCCTGGGAAATATAAATTCCAAAACGCTTCTCGTGCTACTTCTTCTACTATTTTATAATCTTCTATTCTTTCTCTTCTAATAATAGTATTCATTTATTTTTTTACATAATTAAAAGATAAATCACTTTTCTCAACAATATATCCTCGATCTTCACCATCTAATAATACACTATCAATTAAATCAAAATTATCTTTTATAAGATTTTGTATTTCTTCTATTGTCTGAGATAATGATTTTATACATACAAATTTTTTCTTTATTCTTAAAATATTTGGACCAAATTGTTTTGAAACAACAGCTTGAACTTGTTCTTTTTTTAATATTGTTGCAATACTTTTTGCTTTCGTTGGATCAGCATGCACATCCTCTTCTTCTTCACTATTATTATCAATGTGTTTTACGTATTTAACATCTTGATTACTTATTTCATAGATGTCGAAACGAGAAGAATCTCCAAAATGTCTATTTGTAAAACTCAGCCCATCATCTGTTCCAAAAGCAAAAATTAATGATTTCATTATAATCTCCTTCTTCTATATCAAATTATTACTAGCAACTAATTAAATATATATTGGAAATTAATATGTTGCAAGTAGCTAACATATTTATTTTAACATTTTTACAAAAACACTAAATGTATATTACTTTTAATCATTTTTCTCAACCTCAAGCCTAATAAATTATTTAAAAATATTAGCTATAAATTATAATAAAAAATTATAATTTATACCAATAGAAGATCTTATTTGAGAATGTTTTAATATTGATATCTTTCTAATTTTTGAATATTGTTCACTTTTATAAAAATTAATAATATTTTTAATAAATTTCACATCACACTCCTTACCAAATACTAGAAATAAAAGACTGAAGTCTTTCACTTTGTGGATTATCAAATATTTCTTTAGGTTCTCCACTTTCTTCAATTATTCCTTCATGTAAAAAAACAACTCTATCAGAAACTTCTCTAGCAAAGCCCATCTCATGAGTTACAATTAACATTGTCATACCTTGTTTTGCCAAATCATCAATTACTTGTAGTACTTCCCCTACTAATTCAGGATCAAGAGCTGAAGTTGGTTCATCAAACAATAATACATCAGGTTCCATCGCAAGAGCTCTAGCTATTGCAACTCTTTGTTGTTGTCCTCCTGATAACATTGCAGGATAAACATCAGCCTTATCTTCAAGACCTACATTTTTTAATATTTCTAAGGCCCTTTCTTTTGCTTTAGCCTTATCTTCTTTTTTTATAACAACAGGACCAACCATAACATTTTTCAAAACTGTTTTATGAGGAAATAAATTAAAGCATTGAAATACCATACCAACATGTTCTCTAAGTTTATTAATATCAGAAGCACTTCTTCTTATTTTTTTGCCATTAACAAAAATATTTCCTTTATTTTTCTTTTCTAAAAAATTAATACATCTAAGTAGTGTACTTTTGCCAGATCCACTACCACCAATGATGCTAATTACTTCACCTTCATGAACATCTAGGTCTATACCTTTTAAAACTTCTAAGTCATCAAAATATTTATGTAATCCTTCGACTTTTATCATTAATTTATCGTTCATCTACTCTTAATCTCCTTTCTAACCATTTAAGTGATTTTGATAGAATTGTAATAATCACGTAATAATAAACACCAGCAACAAATAAAATCGGAAAAGGATTATATGTTGCAGCACTAAATTGTCTTGCTGTTAATGTTATTTCAGTAATAGTAATTACACTTGCTAGAGAAGAATCTTTTACAGCTATAATAAATTGATTCCCTAATGCTGGAATTGAACGTTTAAAAGCTTGAGGTAATACTATATGAACAAAAGCCTCAATTTTACTCATTCCAAGAGCTCTAGCAGCTTCTTCTTGGCCATAATGAATTGAGACAATAGAACCTCTAAATATTTCACTAATATAAGCACCACTATGAAAAGCTAATCCTATAGTTGCAGATGTGAAAGAACTAAATTCTAACCCGATTAATGGTAGACCAAAAAATATGAAATATAATTGTAAGAGGAGCGGAGTTCCTCTTACAATAGAGATATATACATATGCTATTTTCTGTAACCATTTTAATTTGGTTAGTTTTAAGGAAGTAACAATTAACCCTATAATTGTACCAAGTAATATTGAAAATACTGATAACTCAAGTGTAAAAAGTATCGCTTGGTCAAATTTAGGAGCATATTTAATTACTACCGAAAAAAAACCTTTTAAAGATTCAATGATTGTAAAAATAAATTGCATAGTAATCTCCTATTTTTTTTCTAAAATGTTTGTACCAAACCATTTATTACTTATTTCTTCATAAGTCCCATTAGCAATTATTGTATCTAAAGCTGAATTTAGATTCTTTAAAAACTCAGTATCTTCTTTTCTAACAGCAATACCAATATCTTCAGCATATAACATATCACCAACAGGGATTAAATCAACATCATATTTAATAGGTGCTTGAAGACCAACAAAACGACCTGTAACTAACCCATCAATTCTATTTTGTTCAAGTGCCATAATATTATCAACATCACTTTCAAATTGCATAATTTCATCTATATTATCCATTTCACTTAATGCATTATGATATGTAGTACCTGTTACAACGCCCACTTTGCCTTCTTCTAATTCTGTAATATCTGAATAGGGAGTGGCTGAAGTTGAGAAAAACTGAGCTCCATCATAATAATAAGGATCACTAAAGTTTACTTTTTCTAACCTTGCTTCAGTAATAGCCATACTACCAATAATTGTATCAAATCTATTACTTAATAAACCACCAATAATACCATCCCAAGCTGTTGTAATTGGTTTTGCTTCAACGCCCATTTCTTTTGCTAAAGCATTTGCAATATCTATATCAAAACCATCTAAATCACCCTCTTCATTTATAAAATTAAATGGAGGATATCCACCAGTCATTGCAAATGACATTTCACCTTCATCTTCAATTTCTTCCATTGTTGTCATATCTTTATTGCTACAAGCACTAAAGAATACTGTAATTAATAGAATACTTAAAATAACCAAATTCTTCTTTTTCATACAATTCTCCTTGTATATATATACTTTTTAAATTTATAAATTAGCAAAACATAATTCTCAAAACCCTCTTTTTCAAATTGGATTTTAGAGCACAAAAAAATTATGTTAATTTACTAACTAACAATTATATATATCTATTTATTTCTCTTTTTTTTAACAGAATTTTATAACTTTATTTTTATTTAAAATAAGAATATATTTATTTATAAATTTATTAGATATTCTTTATATACCAAATTACTAACAAATATATTCTTTTTACTGTGGGCAAATATTTTATTCAAAAAAAACACTCATAACTCCTTAATTTAGAGTTAGAGTGCTTAAACTTCGCAT
>CAZPTG010000193.1:0-4922 GCA_964589355.1 uncultured Spirochaetaceae bacterium | reverse complement strand
GTTATACTAAAAAAAATTATGACAAACTAGATGGATTAATTCTATTAGCAGCATATCCTCTTAATAATGCTCTAGATAATACATTATGCATCTATGGATCTAACGATTATATCTTAGATCAAAGTAAATTAGATAATGTAAAAAACAAATACATTATTGAAGGTGGCAATCATGCCTATTTTGGTAATTATGGAGAACAAAAAGGCGATGGTATTTCAGGTATATCTAGAGATAGACAGCAAGAGATAACAATTAATTTAATTACAAACAATATTATACAACATTAAACTAATTAAAACTTAAATATATAACTAACAATTAGATCTTTACTATTACAATTTACAGTGATAAGCTGCTATTTATGCAATATGATTCAACTTTGCTTTTAAAAGCTACTGAATATGGATTAATTAATAATAAAATTGAAGCAAAATTAAATTTTTCTCCTCAATTAATAATTAACGATAATAAAAAAGGACTAAAAGTTTTTACTCAAATAAAAAAAGAGTTATTAACTTGTAAAAGTTTTTATTTTTCAGTTGCGTTCATAACATATAGCGGAATCAACATATTAATTGAAACTTTAAAAGAATTAGAAAAAAAAGGCGTAAAAGGAAAAATTTTAACGTCAAACTATTTAAATTTTTCAGAACCAAAAGCATTAGAAAGATTAAATGAATTTAAGAATTTAGAAATAAAGATTTATGAAAAAAATGCTTTTCATATAAAAGGCTATTTATTCACTCATGAGAATTATCAATCAATTTTAATTGGAAGTTCAAACATAACTCAACAAGCTCTTCTTTCAAACAAAGAATGGAATATTAAACTAACAGGTGAAGAAAATGGAGCTCTTGTAGAAAATACAAAAATTGAATTTAATCAGCTTTGGAATGATTCAATTGAATTAAGTAATGATTGGATTGAAAAATATAAAGAAATATATAATCAAACTAAAAAGCTAAGAGATAATCAAAAGATTTTTAATATAAAAACAATTACTCTTGAACCAAATTCAATGCAAATAAAAGCTGTAAAAGCATTATCTGAATTGCGAGAAAAAGGTGAAAAAAAAGCAATATTAGTTAGTGCAACTGCAACAGGTAAAACTTATTTATCAGCTTTTGATGTAAAAAATTTTAATCCAAAAAAATTATTATTCTTAGCACATAGAGAACAATTGCTAACGCAAGCGGAAGAAAGTTATAAAACAGTATTAGGAGCTGAAATAAATACAGGATTTCTATCAGGAAAACATAAGGATTATAATTGTAAATATTTATTTTCAACAATGAATATGATGTCAAAAGAGTGTATATATTCAAAATTTAAAAAAGATGAATTTGACTATATAATTATAGATGAAGCTCATAGATCAGCTTCAAATAGTTATCAAAAAATAATTAATTATTTCAATCCAAAATTCTTATTTGGAATGAGTGCAACCCCAAGTAGAACTGATGCAAAGGATATTCTCCCAATTTTTGATAGGAACATTGCTCTTCGAATAGATTTAGAACAGGCAATGGAGTATGATTTGTTATGCCCTTTTCATTATTTTGGAATTTCAGAAATATATATTAATGGAGAAATTGTTAATGATGAAACTTCAATTAATGATTTAAGTTCAGAAGAAAGAGTTAATAATATAATAGAAAAAATACATTTTTACGGATATTCAGGGGATAGAGTAAAAGGTCTAATCTTTTGTAGGAATGTTGAAGAATCTAAAATTCTTTCACAAAAATTTAATGAAAAAGGTTTTAAAACAATTAGTTTATGTGCAAAAGATTTAACTGAAAATCGAGAAAAAGCAATAAAAAGATTAGAACAAGATGAAAATGATGAAAATTCTTTAGATTATATTTTCACAGTTGATATTTTCAATGAAGGCGTAGATATTCCATCAGTTAACCAAATAATTTTATTAAGACCAACTCAATCAGCTGTTATATTTGTTCAACAGCTTGGAAGAGGCCTTAGAAAATACAATGATAAAGAGTTTTTAGTTGTACTAGATTTCATCGGAAACTACGAGAAAAACTATTGCATTCCAATGGCATTATCTTCTGATAAATCTTTTAATAGAGAAAAGATTAGAAAAACAGTAAGTGATGGCTCATCCTTCCTGTTTGGATGTTCAACTATTGAATTTGATCAAGTTTCAAGACATCAAATCTATTCTGCAATCGATAATAGCAAATTAAGTAAAAAGAAAAATATTAAAGAAGCTTACTCTTTGTTAAAAAGTGAATTATCTCATATTCCTACATTTTTTGAATTTAAAAAATTTGCTGAAATTTCTCCTAATCTTGTAATAGAAAATTATGAATCCTATTATCAATTAATTAAAGATTGTGAAAAAAAGCATTTTCCATATTCTTTAAATCAAAATGAACTTTATGCTCTAAATTATATATCTAAAAAAATAGCAAGTGGAAAAGATTTAGAGTCTATCAACTTATTATCAAAATTTATAAACTCTAGCTATAATTTAATAAAAGAAGAAATATTAAATTATAATATACAATCAAATAAAGTTGCAATTAAAGTATTATCACATGATTACAACACTATTTTAAAAACTAATAAGAGTTTAATTAAACATAATGCATGCAAATTAATTAAAAATGAAAATAATTATATAAAAATAACAGAACAATTAAAATCCTATTTAAAAAATGAAGATTTTATTAATTGTGCGAATGAAATAATATCTTATGCAAAAGAACAACATAATATTTATTATAAAAACAAATACAAAGATACAAAATTAACGCTTTTCCAACAATATTCATATGAAGATGTATGTAAAGCTCTTAATTGGGAAAAAGATCAATCTTCTGTTATGAATGGATATATGTATGATAAAAAAACAAATACACTGCCTGTTTTTATCAATTATGAAAAGGAAGAGTCTGCTATAAATTATCAAGATCATTTTTTAACAAACAGTTTAATAATTGCCATATCCAAAAAATATCGAAAAATAGGATGCAAAGATTGGGAGTATATTTATAAATCAAAAGAAAATAAAACTAAAATATATCTTTTTGTAAGAAAAAATAAAGCAAGTAACAATTCTAAAGATTTTTATTTTTTAGGAGAAATAAATCCAATTGGAGAAGCTATAGAATTACATATTGATAACGCTGATGCATTTCAAATAAAATATAAATTAGAAACTCCAGTAAGAGATGATATTTATGAATATTTTACTACTGCAGAGTAGTTTTTATTAATTTATTTACAATAGGAATATCAGCAGGTGCCCAATCTAATAAATGAAGCTTTTTTTTGTCTAACCAAATATCTTCTACATGTTCATTTCTAAAAAGATTACCCTCTACAATACTACATAAATAGCTATGCATGGTTACAAAGAAGGACTCATACTGATACTCGACACTCATAAAATATTTATCTACCTTTATTGAAGCATTTAATTCTTCTTTTATTTCTCTTTTTAATGCAGCTTTAGAATCTTCACCCTCTTCTATTTTTCCACCAGGGAATTCCCATTTTAAAGCAACTTCACCTTTATTGGCTCTTCTTGCACAATAAATCATATTATCTTTTATAATAATAGCAGCAACAACTTCAATTTTCTTCATTATATAATCCTATTTTTTTTATTGGTTTAATTCAAATACATCTAACTCATTATACAAATATTATTAAATTTATAAACCATCAAAATAAATTCAAAAATATTTTTAATGGAGAAAAAATCCTTTTTATAAACAAACATTTACTAATTGAAAAAAATTCAATTAGTAATAATTAAGCTTTTTATAAAATATTGAAATGCTTTATAAGAAAGATCTCTTAAGCAATTTCGTTTACAACAACAATATCTGATGGATACATTTTCTTAAAAATAAAACGTACAAGAGGACCCGCAATTATTAGTTGTAGAGGAAGTGCTACTATAAAATTATATAAAATGTTAGTTATCCAAACTTTAAAAGTCAACGATGAAAGACCAACAGCTAAAATAGCCCCAAATAATGACATCAATATAACCATTCCAAAAACCATACTTATTGAAATGATTAATACTATCTTAATTGGTTTATCATCAGGTTTTACAAACTTATTTAGCATAAAATGTGCAAATTTTGAAACTATAAACCAATCAAGCAACATCGCAATTACATATGCTAGTGGAAAATTTAGCCATGACTTTGCTATCACTCCATGTGTGAATCCAAAAATCCTTATTTCATTGTAAATGGTCATAATTAAAACCATATTGAAACACATTAGAACTGTAAAAACCAATTCCTCTCTTTTATTAGTAGGCATTATATATCTCCTATAGAATATTTATATTTATTTTTTAGGCAAAAAAAAAGTACAAAAAAAAGACAGCAATATTAACATAACTTTCGTTACAATTAACATTTCTGTTTAATTTGCACTACCATTTTCATCTAGTATAAAATATTTATTTTAAAGCTAAATTAGCACGATAAAATTAATATTTCAAGTATTTAATCTCAATAGATTAATAAAGGTGTTTACAGAAAGGGAAAATATAATGAATAACCAAAAAGAAAAATGCAATGTAAATACCACCTAAGGAGTCTTTAGTTTGAGCCAGAATTGCAACAATTATCAAGTGAATTTAGGATCTGAAAAAGAAATTATTATAAATTTATACAATTATAGACTAAAAAACCCAACCAAAAATCTAATTTCTGCAGCAATAAAGCTCGATTTTAGTACAACAAAAAGTTTAACCATAAAAAATAAAAGGAAGAAGCCGTAATTAACAAAGCAAGTAATTAATTATTTAACAGAATTACTTAGCAAGAACAAATCAACTTAACAATTGAATTATTACATTAAAAGTAATATTCTATAATGAGTTTATAGAACAAGGAGTTTTTTTTATGACTAAAAACCGTTTTGATAGT
>CAZPTG010000192.1:0-4938 GCA_964589355.1 uncultured Spirochaetaceae bacterium | reverse complement strand
AAATCATTACCAGATATAATGCAATCAACTTTCTTCTCTTTTATCAAATAATCTAAAATCTCACTCCACTCTTTATCTAAAGCTAATTCACTATATACCTTAGGCTTTTTATTACCATAAACTATGCACTCATAATCAATTTCAATATTATTTTGCTCTAAAGCATCTTTAAACCCATCAATTCTTTTTTCAAAGGTTGTATCAGATTTTGATGAAATAAAAGCTAATTTTTTAGCTCCTCTTTTTATCAAAATATTTGTCAAATTAAAAGCGGCTAAAGAGTTTTTAATCATAACAACATCTCGTCTAATATTTTCTGGTTTTCTATCAATAAAAATTAAAGGAATATTTTGCACTATTTTTTCTAAAACTTTCCAATCTTTATTTACAGGAATAACAATAATTCCCGCTAAATCTTCCAATTTACAAAGTTCTAATTGCTTTATTTCTCTCATTGGATCTTCTTGTGAGTTAATATATAAAACTTCATAATCATATTTTTTTAATACTGTCTCAATTGCTGCTCCTATTTCATGATAGAAATAATGACTCATATTACAAACCAAAAATCCAATTAATTTTGATTTTCCACTTCTCAATCTTCTTGCTGTAGGATTAACTTTATAATTTAATTCCTTTATAGCTTTATTAACTAAAGCTTTAGTATCATCTTTTACATTAGTAGAATTGTTTATAACATGAGATACAGTTGCACTAGATACACCTGCTTTTTTAGCAACATCTTTCATTGATACTTTATTTAAACTCATAATACCCTACTTTTAATCGATTATATGGCAATAGTATAATAAAAGTATTCAAAAAGCAAACTTTTTTTTAAAATATTAAGATAAAAATATGTTTTTTTAATAAAAATCTAAATAAATACAAAATATATGCAGTTTTTATAATAAATATTATTTATTTCTATTTTTTTCACTTAAATTTTAAAAGTATTAGCAAAATTTTCTCTCAAACTTAACAATTGTAAACTATTTATTTTAACCATATTTTATATTTATTTATCGATATAATATTATTTATTAACATATAAAAATTACTATTAATTATTTATATAGTATATATTTATAATAATTTTTTATATTAGAAATTCAATTTTAAATTTAAAAATTAAACAAAAATAATACGTTTTTTTTAATCGATTAAAAGTTTTTTAAATTTTTCCTTGCGCTATCAAAAAAAGAGTGCTAAATTAACGTTATAGATAAAAAATTAAAAATTTTAATTATCTCAATTCATTGTTTTTAAGTATAAAGCAAATATATAACTGTAAATTATTTTGAATATATCTACATGAATGAGTTTTTTTTAATTACAAATTTAATCGATTAAATAATAAGGGTATAAGATGTTACAACTTTCAAATGAAAATTTATCACAATTTAAATTGGCTTCAATAAAAGTTCCAACTTATAATAGAAAAAATTTAAATCCTTCTTTAGTACATATAGGGTTAGGAGCTTTCCATAGAGCTCACTATTTATCATATGTTGAAGATTTAATGAATAAAGGTATTTATAAAGATGGTGTTTATGAAATAGATCTAATACCTGCTAATAAAGAATTTATATCTAGATTAAAAGAACAAGATTATTTATATACAATATTAAAAAAAGACCCTTTTAAAAATGAAAAACTTGAAATTCGCGGTGGAATAGCTAATTATTGCAATGCTAGAGATGATATGAATAAAGTATTAGATATATTATCTTCTAATAATACAAAACTTATAACATTAACTGTAACTGAAAAAGGTTATTGCTATGATAGTGAAAACCATAAATTAGATATGAATAATGACTTAATTAAAGCAGATTTAAATTCTTTATACAAACCATTATCACTTATAGGTGTTTTAGCGCAATCTCTTAATATTAGATATAAAACATCAAAAGCTCCACTTACTATCATGAGTTGTGATAATGTCCCTGAAAATGGAAATATGCTAAAAACTTGTGTTTTAGAATTTATATATATTAAATATCCCGATATTTCAAACTGGGTAAAAGAAAATGTCAATTTTTTAAATACTATGGTTGATAGAATTACACCCGCTACATCACAAGAAGATATTATTGAATTACAAAATAAATATAATATTGATGATATTTGTGGCGTTCATTGTGAAGATTTTAAAACTTGGATTATTGAAGATATTGATATACCTCAAATACAAATGTTTAGAGAAACTGGTGCATTAATTGTAGATAGTGTTTTACCTTATGAACTTATGAAAATAAGATTATTAAATGGTGCTCACAGTGCACTATCTTATCCAGCTTACCTATTAGGTTATAGAGATGTTGATGAAGGTATAAATGATCCACTGATAAAGGATTTTATTAGAAATCATTATATGGAAGAAATTACTAAATCTCTTTATTCTGTGCCTGGTATTAATTTAGAAGAATATAAAAATCAACTAATCGATAGATTTTCTAACAAATATATAAAAGATAAATTACTACGTTTAGCAAGTGATGGTTCTAAAAAGATATCTAATGCTATTGTCAAACCTTTATTAGAAGTTAGAGACAATAAAGCTCTAATACTTTCATTAGCTTTTTGGGCTGAATTTTTAGGCGGAGTTGATAACAATGGTAATCAAATAATGATTGAAGATCCAGCTAAAGATATACTTAAATCATTAATTGATGATGATAAAGCTTTTATGAATTATTTAAATATAAGAGATGAAAATATAATAAACACATTTAGTGAATTTAGGCATCAAATTAAAGATATTGGAATAAAAAATACTTTAAAAAAATTTTTAAATAAATAAAAAAATATTAAAAGGATAATTGATTATGGGTATTATTGAAAAAATGCGACTAGATAATAAAGTTTCATATGTTACAGGAGGAGCAAAAGGTATTGGTAAATCTGTTGCTATCGCTTTTGCACAAGCCGGTGCTTGTGTCGCTATTGTAGATATTGACATTGAAGAAGCTAAAAAAACAGCTCAAATGTTAAATGATGATTATAATTCTGATTCTATAGCTATAAAAGCTGATGTTACTAATGAAAATGATGTTGATAATATGATCAATACTATTATAGATAAATATGGCAAACTAGATATTGCTTTTAACAATGCCGGTATTTGTATAAATGAAGCAGCTGAGGATATGAGTTATTCAAAATGGAAAAAAGTTATTGATATTAACTTATCAGGTATTTTTTTAACATCAAAAGCTGCAGGAAATGTAATGATAAAACAAGGGGGAGGCTCTATTATTAATACAGCTTCAATGTCAGCTCATATTGTTAATGTTCCTCAACCACAATGTGCATACAATGCATCTAAAGCTGGTGTTATTCAACTTAGCAAATCTCTTGCAATTGAATGGAGTAAACATAAGGTAAGAGTAAATACAATAAGCCCTGGATATATGGCTACTGAATTAATAAAAAATTCAACTCAATTAAAACCTTTAATTGAAGAATGGAATAATATGGCACCTATGAAAAGAATGGGAAATCCTGAAGAATTACAATCAATTTGTGTGTATTTAGCAGGAGATACTAGTTCTTTTACTACAGGTTCAGATTTTGTTGTAGATGGAGCATTTACATGCTTCTAATTTAAGAAATTCATAACTTGTATGAAAAATATAATAAGAAAATATTTCAAAAAGGAGAAATAATTATGAAAAAAGTATTTAGTATTTTAGCAATTGCAGCATTTATTGTTACACCAATATTTGCAAATGGTCAAAGTGAAGACGATGGTGTATTAAAAGTTGGTGTTACTATTCAATCTCTTGAAAACAGTTATTGGGCTGGAGTCTTTGGTGAAGTAGAAAATTTAATGGATGAAAAAGGTTGGGACTATACAATCTTAGGTTGTAGAGATAATTCAGCTACACAAATTCAACAAATTGAAAACTTTATTACAAACGGTGTTGATTTAATCATGGTACACCCATCTGATCCTAATTCTCTTGAAGACTATTTAGCAACTGCTAGAGATCAAGGAATTAAAGTAATGTGTTGGGATGATAAAATGACAAACACAGATGTTAACTGGGTTCTAGATAATACAGAATTAGGTATTGCTATTGGATCTGAAGCTGGTAAGTTTATTGATAAACACTACAGTACTTCAAACCCTGCTGAAGTTGCAATTATCAATTATCCTCAAACTCCTATTCTAGTAGAAAGAGAAACTGGTATCTTAGCAGGATTAGAAGAAAAATCTCCTAATAAATATAAAGTAGTAGCTCAACAACCTGGTCTTGATGCAGCAACAGCTCTTAGTGCAATGGAATCTATTTTACAAGCTCATCCAAATGTAAAAATTGTATGCTCAATTGGTGCTGGTGGTGATATTGGAGCTAACGAAGCCTTTATGACAAGTACAAAAGGTAATATTCCATCAGATATGGGTATCTTCAGTGCAGATGCAACACAACAACAACTTCAAGCTATTGTAAATGGAGAAGCAACTCGTGTTTCTGTTGGAATGGAAGGATCAAATAAAAAAACAGCTAGTGCATGTGTAGATATGTATGAAAAATTGTTAACAGGTTATGAATTTAGTGATCAAAATGTTTATAGACCTTTAACTGCTATGGATGCTTCAAATGCTAGTGAATACTTAAAAGATTTCAACTAATCTATATATTTAAGAAAAGACTTATTCCCTATTAATTATTTATTTATAATTAATAGGGGTATAATTAATTTTAATAAAAATTTCATTATATGATATTATAAAAAAAAGTATGGATAATTATTAAAATGAAAAAGATTATATTAAAATAATTTTAAAATATGCTTTTTTATTTATCTTATTTATTCATTAAAAATACTTGTAAAAGCAAATAAATAATATAAAATTTATTATTATATTGCAAACTAAGGGTTAATAATCCATAAACAAAAGGAAAGGAAATGAGTGAATACGTACTA
>CAZPTG010000191.1:0-4989 GCA_964589355.1 uncultured Spirochaetaceae bacterium | reverse complement strand
ATTAGTAAAATGAAAAAAGTTAGTATTTCAGAATCGGATTTAAAGATTGTTGTGGAAGCTTTGGAAACAGGTAAGATTAGTATGGCAGACATATTATTTCTGATTAACAATAAAGATGATGCCGATGAAATTACTCTGACCATAGACTACTCCCGCACTTTACAGGAGATGATAAGTGCCGGCAATTATCACTGGACAAACAGTGATGTGACGGAGAGAAACTTTCCTCTACCAGCTAAGCTTAACAGTAAAAAAACATTATCAGCTAGATTGTTTCATTTCAGCCGTGTAATGAGTAGTAAGGATATTATTAATGTAATGCGTGAACTTAATTATCGTCCGGCTACGCTATTTGAGTTACTTGCTTTAGGTGAGACTTATCCTAAATTGCAGAAAGAGTTTCCTATTGTTACCCTTTCTTCTTTTATGTGTGGAAACGATGGTATTTACACTGTTCCTGTCTTAGGTTTTCCTGGTGGTGAACGTCGTTTAGCTCTGCGTTTCCTTTATGGTGATTGGAGTGTATTTTTTCGCTTTTTAGCTATTCGCAAGTAGCTATAATTTTGTTTATTTGCTTCTTTTGAACATTCAAAATCCTTGCTTTTAGATGTTTAGTTCATAAAAACATCAAATCCCACTTATAAATATAGTGGGATTTTTTATTGAATACATGTTTATTATTATATTTCATTTTTTCCATTTTTTTAGTAAATTTGTTATAATAAAAATAGTTTATAAATCAAATTGAAATATGAAAAAAAGAAAAAAGATTTGGATAATTGCTATTGCTATAATAATTATTGCTATTGTATTATTTTTTGTTTTTAAAAAGGATGATAGTAAAGAAAATTATTCAATAGTTAAAGCAGAATCCGGTGAATTAACTCAAACTGTTAGTGAGGTGGGTACAGTTAAGCCTGTGAAAGAGCTTTCATTGCGATTTTCAAGTAGTGGTAAGATAGGAGAAATTTATACTAGTGTTGGGGATGAAGTTGAAAGTGGTCAAATTTTAGCATCTCTAGATAAAGAATCATTAGAATTAAAAAAGATTGAAGCTCAAGCTAATTTAAAGATTGCTAAATCTAACTTATCTAAAACCTTAGAGGGGTCTAGCCAGGAAACTATTGAAGTTAGTTTGTCTGAGTTAGAGCAAGCTAAAAATGCTAAAAAATCAGCAGAAAATAATTTAGAGCAAGTAAAAAAAACAGCTCAAGAAAGTATTGCACAGGCTGAAAAAACTTTATCAGATTTAGAGTCAAAGACATCAAATACTAAGACAGTACAAGAGCAAGCTGTATATTCAGCTCAAATTGCTTTAGATAATACTCAAGAGACAGGAAAATTATCTTTAGATAATAGTAGAAATTCTGCACTTCTGGTTTTAAATGATAAAGTTTTAGTTGGAAAAGTAGCTTTAGATAATTTAAATAAAATATTAGATGATGAGGATGCTGAAAATGTTTTAGGAGCAAAAAATCAGCAAATTTTAATTAATACTAAATTAAAAATAAATTCAGCTGAAGATTATTTACCTGAAGTTGAGGAGCTTGTTTTGAAAGCACAAGAATCTGAGTCTTTTCAAGATATTAATGAGGCTGGAGATTTACTGAAGGATTTTTTATTTAAAACCAGTGAATCGTTGAACTCTTCTTTTTCCTTATTAGAGGCTAGTGTAACTTCTAATAGTTTTTCTGAAAATGATCTTGAAGCTTATAAAAGTTTAGTAATTACAGAAAGTAATAAAGTTTCTTCTGCTTTAAATTCTATTGAAAATAGCTTGCAAGCCTATAATAATGCTAAAACTAATTACACTACATCAGTGGCTACAGCTGAAGAAAATTTAAAACAAGCAGAAGTATCATTAGATAATGCTATTACTACAGCTAAAAATAATTTAAATAATATTACTTTATCTAGTGAACAAAAAATAATTACTGCAGAGTCAAATTTAGATAAGGCTGAAAGGTCAGTGAATTTAGCAGAAGCTAGATTAAATAGTGTTACAGCTTCAGCTAGATCTCAGGATATTGATTTAGCAGAAGCACAGGTTTCACAGGCTCGAGCAGCTTTAAATAGTATTGAAAATCAAATTGAAGATAGAATTATTTATGCGCCTTTAGATGGAGTTATAACTGAAGTTAATTACAATGTTGGTGAACAATATGGAGTGTCAGGTTTGGAGGTTATTAGAATGTTAGCTAATAATAATTTTGAAATAAATGTTGATATTTCAGAATCAGATATTAATAAGATACAAATTAATGATGAAGTAGATGTAAGTTTAGATGCGTTTTCAGATGATATTGTTTTACCAGCTAAAGTGACCTTTATTGAACCTGCCCAAACTTTAATTCAAGGTGTGGTTTATTATAAGGTTAAAGTTTTATTTTCAGATCCTAAGGAAATAGAGAAAGTATTAAAAGATAATAATCTTTCTTTAAAGTCAGGTATGACTGCTAATATAACTATAAATACTGAGAGAAAAGAAAACGTAGTATATATACCAAGTAGAGCTGTTATTGAAGAAAATGGCAAAAAAATAGTTAGGGTATTTGAAAATGATGAGGTTGTAAAAAAACAAGTAAAAACAGGTTTACAGGGTGATGGTGGATTTATTGAAATAACAGAGGGTTTGAATGAAGGTGAGGAGGTTATTACTTTTATTAGAGAATAAATGAAATATAATTTATGAAAAAGAAACTTATAGAAGTGAAAGATCTTAGTAAGGTTTATACTTTAGGTGAAATTGATAGCGTGGTTTTAAGTGATTTAAATATAGTAATTGAAAGTGGAGAGTTTATTTCAATTATGGGTCCATCAGGTTCTGGAAAATCTACTTTGATGCATATTCTAGGAATGCTTTCACCGTTGTCATCAGGGGAATATTATTTTAAGGAAAAAAAGGTTTCTAATTTTAGTGATGATAAATTGGCTAAGATGAGAAACAAAGAAATTGGTTTTGTTTTTCAATCCTTTAATTTGTTAAGTAGAACTACAGTTTTAGAAAATGTTAAATTACCATTAATGTATTCAGAGGATAAAACTAATATGGATGAAAAGGCTATTAATGTATTAAAAGAAGTAGGACTTGATCATCGTTTAAATTACTATACCAATCAAATATCAGGAGGTGAAAAACAAAGGGTAGCTATTGCTAGAGCCTTAGTTAATGGCCCCGATGTTATTTTTGCTGATGAGCCAACTGGTAATTTAGATTCTAAATCCGGACAACAAATTATGCGTATATTACAAGATCTTCATAGCAAGGGAAAAACAATTATATTAGTTACTCATGAAACCTATACCGCTGAACATGCTGAACGAATGATAAAGGTTTTAGATGGTAAAATCATTGCAGATGAAAAAATAGAAAAAAGACGTTTTGCAAAAGATGGTGGTATGTTTAAATAGGTATTATGTTAGAAAATTTTCGTCAAGTTTTAAAAATTGTTAAGAAAGCTCTTTTGGTTAATAAGACTAGGAGCTTTTTAACTATGTTAGGTATAATTATAGGGGTTAGTGCTGTTATTTTAATTGTTTCTTTAGGTGCAGGGGCTCAATCATTAATATTAAATCAAGTTGATAGTTTTGGTGGTAATTTGATTGGTATTTTACCTGGCCAATCTAATGAAAACGGCCCTCCTGCTTCTGTCTTTGGAGTAAAGGTAACAACCCTCATACAGGATGATGCAAAGGTTTTAGCTGATAAAAATATTTTGCCATATGTACAATCAGTGGCTTCTTATTATGATGTTAATGTTAGTGCTTATTATAAAAATGCAAGCTATGATGGCAGTTTAGAGGGAATTAGTGGTGATTATTTAGAAATAGAAAAAGCTGAAATAAAATATGGAAGGTTTTTCACTAAAGATGAGCTACAATCCTCCTCTAATTTAGTTGTCTTGGGAAGTTTGGTGGCTAAAGAATTATTTCCCTTTGCTAATCCAGTTGGAAAAAAAATTAGAATAAAAAAAAGGCAAGTTACTGTTATAGGTGTTTTTAAAGAAAGAGGTCAGGCTGGATTTTCAAGTCCAGATGGTATTATTTTTGCTCCTTTAAAGTTTGTACAAAAAGAAATAGCAGGTATTGATTATTTAAGCGCTATTAGACTTGAAGTGGATAAAGAGAAGAATGTAGAAGAAAGTATAGAAATAATAAAGCAGGTGTTAAGAGAAAGGCATAATATAACAAACCCTGTTAATGATGATTTTTCTGTTAGAAGCTTTAAAGATGCCTTAGATTTAGTAACTAATATAACTAATGCTTTACGTTATTTTTTAGCTGCTATGGCAGCCCTGTCTCTTTTAGTAGGTGGTATAGGTATTATGAATATAATGCTGGTTGGAGTCACGGAAAGAACCAGGGAAATTGGTTTAAGAAAGGCTGTAGGAGCTAGGAAAAGTCAAATTAGAAGTCAGTTTTTATTAGAAGCGGTTGTTATAACCTTACTGGGTGGTATCATTGGTTTGCTTCTAGGCATTTTAATTTCTTATCTGGTTTCATTAATAATTAATTCACTTGGATATAATTGGGATTTTGTGGTCTCTATTTCTTCAATAATTCTATCACTTAGTGTTTCGACATTAATAGGTATTATTTTTGGTTATTATCCAGCTAAAAAGGCTAGTAATCTTGATCCTATAGACGCTCTTCATTATGAATAAATATATTAAAAAAATTAAAACATCTTTTTCATTGGCTTGGATTTCACTTAAAACTAATATTTTAAGAACCAGTCTTACTGTTTTCGGTATAGTTATTGGTGTTACAGCTATTATAGTTGTTTTTTCAGCTGGTGATGCTATCAGAGGTTTAGTTTTGGGTGAAATTGAATCTTATGGAACTAATGTCATACAAACAGAAACTAAAGTTCCTAGTTCTGGTAATAATTTCGCAACTGGAGAGATAACAACTTTGAAATTAGATGACATGGAAGCTATTAAGGAGCTTAAAAATGTGGGCAAAGGATATGCTGCTTCTTTGGGGCAG
>CAZPTG010000190.1:0-5002 GCA_964589355.1 uncultured Spirochaetaceae bacterium | reverse complement strand
GTGGTAGCAGAAGGCGTTGAAGATAAAAAGCAATATGAAAGTTTATTAGCTCTTAAATGTGATATTATTCAAGGATATTATTTTTCTAAACCTGAGGCTATTAATTAATATAATTAAAAAAACATCTTCTAGAACCTTTTTATTGGTAAAGAAAGATGTTTATTTTAATTTTTTTCTTTGTATTATCTATATTAGCTTAAGTTTTAAATTTGCTAGCATTCTATTTTATTGTTAAAAAGTTTTTTTAAAAATAGTTTTATTTAATTACTTTAATAATATATCCACAAAGATATTCACTTTCAGGGAAAGCTAATCTAATTGGATGATCACTTGCTGCATTCAAACATTCTAATACTTGGATTTCATAATTATTATCAATTGCAGCCCAAGATAAAATTGTTTTAAATTTTTCTGGGGATATTGCTGAAGAACAAGAGAAGGTTGTAATAATTCCACCATCTTTAATTTTTTTCATTGCAACTCTATTTAAATCTTTATAAGCTCTTGCAGCTCCATCTATTTGACTTTTCTTTTTTGCTAGTTTTGGAGGGTCTAAAATCATTACATCATAATAATTTTCTTCAATTACTCTCATTTCTTCAAAAATATTACATACTTTGGTTTCTACTTTTTCCCTATCGCCTTCTTTCAAAATGTTATTATTAATATTTATATGAATGTTTTTTAATAAAGATTTAAGGGCGGTATTTGAAGAATCTAAAGCATATACATGTTTAGCATTAGCTCTAAGGGCATGAAGAGTAAATCCTCCTGAATAAGAGCAACCATCAAGAACAACTTTATCCTTACAATATTTTTCTATTTTTAATCGGTTATCTCTTTGATCACAGAAAAATCCACTTTTTTGACCAGTTCCAGGAATTATTTCATATTTTAAACCTTCTTCAATAAACTCGATTGGTTCAAATTTAGACTCATGATGAAAATAACCATCTTTATTATAATAAAGAGTTTCTTCTTTAATTCTTTCTAAGCCTGAGAAGTTTTTATCGGTATTAATAATAATTAGATTAGGATTTAAGGTTTTAAAAAGTGTTTCAACAACAATATCTTTAATAGTAAGAGCACATCTTGAGCTAATAATTACTCTAATGAGGCCATTATAGTAATCTGCAACAATTCCAGGAATAAAATCTGCTTCAGAAAATATAACTCTAAAAGCGTTAGTATTTGAGAAATTAATTGCATTTTTTCTTTTTATAATAGCATCGGTGACTTTTAACTCCCACCATGAGTTAGATATAACATCATTTTCTTTCCATGAAAGAAGATGGATTGGTATATGTGATAATTTGTCATAATAACCGTACGCAATAAAATTATTATTCGAATCTAATACTGTACAAATTGCAGGAGATTCACAATTAACTTTATCAATCGCTCCTGAAAAAACCCAAGGGTGATGGTTTTTAATTTGTTTTTCTTTTCCCTTTTTTATGCTGATAGTATTCATATTTTAGAGAATAGAGTTTTTTCATTTAATTGTCAAAACAATACTTACATGATTAATATCTTTTAGTATTATATTAGTTTTATTATCGTAAAATTCTGTTATTTTGAATTTTTATATTTATTTGTAAAGATTTGCATTGAATCATTTATTAAATGCTTAAATAAATTTTTGTAAATATTAGATATTATCGTTATATGATTCAAAAGAAATATTGATATAAAAGACTTTTTTATATTTCTTTAGAAAAATAAAAAAAATAATATAATTAATAACCTTTTTCAAAATAGTTTTCGATTTAGATAACATTCTTAAGTTTAGATTTGATTTTCTCTTGTTTTATTTATTTTAACAAAATTGTGATATGTTTAATATAATCATATTATTTAACATAAGATAATATTTGAGAAATTTGTAGCTTGTTTTCTTTATTATAGTAAAAAATAGTTGATTAAATAAATGTAGTTGTTAATAATACCAATATGAAAAAAGACTTAGTTAAAGCAGTTTTATTTGATTTAGATGGCACCCTTTTGTATACATTAGAAGATATTTGTGCTTCGGTAAATGTGCCACTTAAAAATAGGGGCTTAAAATCTATCAGTGTTGAAGAATGTAGGAAAACAGTTGGAAATGGTCTAAAAAATACTTTAAAAGGATGTTTTATTCTTAGAGAATATAAAACAAGTGAAGAAGATATTGATTTAGCTTTTTTTGAACTTCAAGAATATTATAGAAATAATCCAATAAAATATTCTAAGCCATATGATAAAATAATTGATTTTTTAAGAAAAATTGATATACCCTTTGGGATATTATCAAATAAAGATGACGATATTGTAAAAAAAATTAGTTCATCAATTTTTGGTGATATTGATTTTGATTTAACAGCAGGAGCTAAAAATGGTATATTAAAACCATCGCCTGATAGAATTTTAGAATTTTGTGATGAGATAGGTATAAACCCTAATGAATTATTGTATGTTGGAGATAGTGAAGTTGATTATAAAACCGCAATGAATGCAAAGACTCAAATAGCATTGGTTAGTTGGGGTTATCGAGATAAAGAAGAATTGTTGAAATTTAATGCCTTAAGTGTAGATACAGTTGATCAATTATGGAGGATTATTAATGGAGATAAATAAAGCAGAAATCTTACAAAAAGCAAAAGATTATGTTAGTGCAGAAAAAAATGAAGTTTTTAGAAATGAAGTAAAACTTTCAATTGAAAAAAATGATATTGAAGATTTATATGATAGATTTTATACAACTTTAGCATTTGGTACAGCAGGTATGAGAGGTGTTATTGGTGGTGGAACTAATAGAATTAATACTTTTATGGTAAAGAAAGTATCTCAAGGTTTAGCCTCTTATTTAAATGCTAAAATTGATAATCCCTCAATTGCAATAGCTTATGATTCTAGAAATTATAGTAGTGAGTTTGCAACATCTGCGGCGTTAGTTCTTGCAGCTAATAAAGTAAAGGTTTATTTGTATGATAGTTTAAGACCTGTTCCTATGCTTTCTTTTGCTCTTAGAGAATTAGGTGCAAGTGCAGGTATTGTAATAACAGCTTCTCACAATCCTAGTAAATATAATGGTTATAAAGTTTATTGGTCTGATGGAGGTCAAGTTACGCCTCCTCATGATATTGGTATTGCAGATAGAGCAAATAATGTTAAAATTGAGAATATAAAAGATATTGATGAAAAATCTGCAAGAGATAATGGATATCTATTAAATGTTGATGATTGTGTTGATGAAGCTTACTATAATATGGTTATAGAATCTATTAGAAGAAAAGATTTAGTAAGCAAATCAAATATTACAGTTGCATATACTCCTCTTCATGGCTCTGGCAATATTCCTGTTAGGCATATGCTAAAAAAGATTGGGATTAATACTGTAGTTGTAAAAGAGCAAGAACTTCCTGATGGAAATTTTCCTACAGTAAAACTTCCTAATCCAGAAAGCCCTCAAGCTATGGAAAAAGTTATTGAATTAGCAAAAAAAGAAAAAGCAGATATTGTTTTAGGAACTGATCCTGATGCTGATAGACTTGGTATTGCGATTCCTAAAAATGAAGAAAAAAGTGAATATCAATTGCTTAGTGGAAATCAAATAGCTATTTTATTATGTGATTATTTATTAGAAACTGCTAAAGAACAAAACAAAGAGAAAATACCTTTTGTAGCTAAAAGTTTAGTTACAACTGATTTAGTAAAGAAAATTACTGAAGAAAATGGTGGTGAATCAAAGGATGTATTAACAGGATTTAAATATATTGCAGAACAAATTAAAAAATTAGAAAACAATGATAATAAATATTTCTTATTTGGGTGTGAAGAAAGTTATGGATATTTAAGTGTTCCTCAAGTAAGAGATAAAGATGCAGTTTCTACAACAGTACTTGCTGTTGAGATGATGTGCTATCTTGATAGTAAAGGTGTTACTCTTAATCAAAGACTTGATTATATTTATGAAAAATATGGTTTTAGTACTGAAGTTGTATTTGCTAGAGATTATGAAGGTGCTAGTGGAAAAGTTGAAATGGATAAAATAATGGAATCTTTTCATAATTTAAAAGTTAATGATACTCTAGTAAATAGAAAAATAGCAAGTGTAGAAGATTTATTAAAAGAAAGTGGTGATTTTGCAAAAGCAAATGTTGTAATAATTAAATTTGAAACCGGGGAAAAACTTGTTGTTAGACCTAGTGGAACTGAACCAAAAATCAAATATTATGTATTTTTAAGTGGCAAAAGATCTGAAATTACAAAAAAATTAGATTCTTTAATCGATGAATTCAAAACAGCTTTATAGAATAATATATAAAAAGTATACTTTTTTCTTTAAATATTGTTTACTTGAATATATTATATAAGCAAGGAGAGTAGAAAATGGTGTACTTGTATTATTTTAATAGTCTGAAACCGATTTTATTAAATCCTTATTTGAAAAATAATGAGATAGGAAATGTTGATGTTGAAAAACCTGTTACTATATATAGTGCAAATTCTTTAACAAAAGAGGATGGGGATTATATTGAGAGAAAAGGTTTTCAAGATATAGATAGTAGTGTTAATCTTTGGATTCAAGAAAAAAGATATTATCCAAGGTTGTTTATTTCTACTTTTGCATTTTTTATTATGTATTTTCTTTTATCGTTTGCTATTAGAGATCCTATTCCAATAATAGATGAATTATTAGGAAGTTTTGGTTTTACTTTTTTGACGTGGTCTTTTTTTACAAAAAGAGATACAAAAAGTGCTATTGCTAAAAAGAAAAAACTTGAAATAAAGAGACAAATTAATAAAGCAAAATATGATGAACTAAATATATTAAATAAAATTGAAAATTTTGTTTTTGATTTAAAAGCTAGAGACAATTTAGATATTGCTGATGCTATTGCTTTAGTAGAAGGGAATCTTGATTTAATAATTATAGATGAAGAGGATAAGCTTTATCTTGATAGTATTTATTATTTATTAAGAACTAAATTTATTTTTGATAATAAGAATTTAGAATCGT
>CAZPTG010000189.1:0-5041 GCA_964589355.1 uncultured Spirochaetaceae bacterium | reverse complement strand
AAAGATTTTTCAATAACATTATTTCCAGAGATTTTAAATTTTAATTATGATAAAAAAATTATAATTAATTATAATGAAGCTAATTTAGGATTATCTTATGTAAATGATAAGATATCTTTTTATTATAATAATGAATCAGATTTGAGTCTAAATATTAATAACAATAATTATTTGTTTAATGATATTGATTTATCATTATTTTCATCAAAGTCATTTTTTAACAAAATAAATTTGAAAATTGGTGATTTAAAATTTGATATTAATGATATAAATAATAATTTTTCACAAATCAATATAACAGGGAATGCTTCAATTAATGATTCTTTATTGCTAAATGATGGAAAATTAGATTTTAATAAAATAAAGAATTTAGACAGTGCTTATAATAATCTTCTTTTAAATGTAAAAAGTGAAATCATGATCAATACAATAAATCACAATATTGAATCAGATTTTGAAACATTGATTAATTTAGATGATAATTTTAATACAATTAGTTCTTCGATATTTTTGAACAATTTAATATTTGATAATTTAAAGCAAAAGATTTCATCAGATATTAATATACAAGGTCCTATTGAATTCAAAGAAGGTAATATACAAACAATTGAAGCAGATTTAAATTATGGTGATTTTATTCAAATTAAAGCTATTGGTAATATAGAAAATTCTTTAGCAAATAATGAAATAAATACAATTATTTTATTTAATGATTTACCAAGTGATGAATTTTTCCCATATATTAATGAATATTTTCCACCTTTAAAAAATTATATTGATACTTCTACTAAAATTAAAGGCTCTTTTAATTACGTTGGTAATTTACCAGTTTATAAAAATCAATACGTACAAGGTGATATAAACTCAACACTATTAATAAAAAACTCTGTATTTTTAGATAATAATTATGATTTATCTTTTAATATCAATACCTCATTAGAAGATTCATATTTATCTTTTGATAATTTATCAATTTCTTTATTCAATTATCGTTTAGCATTTAAAGGGAATTATTCATTAACTTCTAGAATTATAAATGGTAAAGTAAATATTGAGGATATTAACAAAGATAAAGAATTAATGTATGTAAATTTAATTGAAAATAATATTAAAAAGAGTACAAGTTTTGATCTATACATAAATTCATTAAATAATTTTAATATCAATGGATCTTTCTTTAATCTATCTAATTCACTATATGAAATTCAAAGTAACATATCTTTTGCAAAAGATAATTTAGATTTAGATATAATAGGGGATTTAGAAAATCTTGAATTTAAAGCTATAAGTAATGAAGAATTTGATTTTAATTTAATAATTGATAATCAAATAGAACTTGATTTGAATTTTAATAATTTATTAATAAAAAGTTTAGATAATTCAATTTTTGAAGGTAATTTATTGTTTAATTATAAGAGTGATGAATCTTGGAAATATACTTTTAATGAATTTATTTTAAATTATAATAATAGGTTTAAATTAATTTTTGATGGAGATATAACCCAAAATTCTATAAACCTTAATAAAATTGATTATAATAATCTTAAATATGATACTTATTATCATGGTACTATTGATTTTAAAGGCCCTAAATATTTAACTTTATTTAAATCAAATTTAGATATGCCTTATACATTGAATTTGAGTTATGGTGATGATATATCTCAAAGAATTGAAGCTTCATTATTTAATGAAGGAGAGATTAATAATATATTCCTTAATGTTTCTAATTTTAATATTGCAAGATTATTTAACAATGATAGTGAAATTCTTTTGGATACTAGAATTATTGGAAATACAGATTTTTCTCATAATAATGATATTATTGGTAAAATAGAAATTCTTGAAACTGGAGCTATAGATAAAGCTAAAAATAATATTAATGAAATAGAAGAATTAGATGATACTTCAATATTATCAAGAATTTTTTCAACAATTCCTTTTATAAATTTACCAACTAATAATAAAGAAATACTTAATTTAGCTGAAACTGATGATGATAAAAAACCTATAATAAATTTCAAAACTAATTTAAAAATATTAGATGATAATTATTTATTAGAAAATTTAAATCTTAGTTTATCAAATATTGATATAAATAATTCAAATATTAACTTTAACACTAAAGAAAATGAAATTAAAATTATTTCTAATATAAAGAAAATAAGAAAAAATATCGTAGCTGATCAACAAAGTAGTATTGATGTAGATTTCTTAATTAATTTTTCTTCATTTTTAGAGAATATAAAAAATGAATTTTCTATAGATACTTTTGATTATAATTCTATAAATTCATTATATAATAAATTAAGAAATATTAATAAATTAGATTATTCATTATTTAATAATGTTAATGGGCATTTAAAAATTAAGAATATTGATTTATTTGTTGATATAGAAGACTATGAGCGATTGTGGGATGATTCAATAGATGAGAGTGTATATTTATCTGATATTGATACAACATTTAGTGTATATGATAGTGTACTTAATTTTACTTCTAATAATATAAATTCAAAGTTTAATTTAGCAGATAAAACCGGAACTATTAATATAAATGATGACATTAATTTAGCTAGTGATATTGATTTTGAATATAAAAATAATCAATTAAATGCATATTTTAATAATATTATATTCCCAATATCTCTATTAAATAAAATAATTAATGTAAAATTAACAAAATTTTATGGAGATCCTTTTAAAGGTAATATACTTATTGAAGATATATTAAATAAGCCTAAATATTATGGTGAGGTATCTTCTACTAATTTTAAGATAAAAACTTTATATACTCAAAATAATGAAATTAGTGCTCCTAATATTTCAGTTATTTTAAATGAAGATGAAATATTTGCTAATAGAACTAAGGCTATTTACTTTAATGAAGAAGAAAATAAATATATAAACTTTTTTTTAAGTTCAAAAATTATTATGCCAAATTTTGATTTTGATTTTTTTGAATTAGATGTATTAGCTAGTGATTTTATTCCTGTATATATTCCTTTACTTGGTCAAAATTTAACAATGTTGGGCGAAGGAAAAAATAATTTTAATTTTTCAACAGATGGAAATACATCATATATTGCTGGTGATTTAGTAGTTGAAAATGGTGTAATTTACAGCGGCGTTGATTTGCCTTCTTGGATAGTATCTCGACAAGAAGTTAATGGTGATTTACGAATAATAACTGCTGAAAATAATACATTTTATTATCCTTATGTTGATAATCCTATATTGAAAATTACTATGGCAAATAATCAAAAAATAAATGTTAAATTCGATTCTTTAACAAAGACTTATTCACCAACAGGAAATATTGATATACTTCAAGGTGAGATTTTCTATTTCCAAAAGAATTTTTATATAAATAATGGTACCCTAGCATTAAATGTTAATTCTAATACTAAACGCTTAGAACCAGTAGTTTCTTTAGATGCAACTCTTAGAGAAATAGATTCAAATGGTGATGCAGTTGATATTAATCTTTCTTTAGAAAATAGTACTATTTATAATTTGAATCCTAATTTTACTAGTGTCCCTAATAAAACCCAACAAGAGATAATGAACATTTTAGGTCAATCTTTCTCAACTTCAGCTAATAATGAAACTGTTGCTTCTCTAGCCTCTGCGGCAACTAGTGTTTTCTCATCTTTAGGTTATCTAGAAACAGGAGGAGTTGCTTCTTTAAATAATACAATTGCTAACTCTCTTAATTTAGATTTCTTTAGTTTGAAAAGTAATATTGTTGAAAATTTAATACTTCAAACATTTATTGAAGATCCAAGATATTCCTCATATTCACCTCTTGCTAGATATTTAAATAACACTACTATATTTATGGGCAAATATCTTAACAATAATTCGAAATTTCAAATATTAATTAATCTATTAGCAAATGATGATGATGATAAAACTAGTTTTATTACTAGTGATTTATCACTTGATTTAGAAATGTCCTATGAAGTTGATACAGAATTAGCTAAATTTTCATTCTTTACAAATCCAAATCAATTGTCTATCTTAGAAATATTAGATACTATAGGTTTTAGTGTAACGAAAACGATCGATTTTCGTTAGTATTAATAAAATGTATTAAATCGTAGGAGATATAATGTTAAAAAAGCTTTCTTTAATTATTTTGATTTCATTTATTTGTATTTTTAGTTTATCAGCTGAAGATACACAATGGTATGATGGAGTTAAAATATCACAATTTGAAACAAACGGAATAGTAAATGCTAATAAAAATGATGTTTCAAATATATTATTTAAATATCGAAATAAAATTTATTCAGAGGAGTTGTTTGAACAACTACAAGCTGATTTATATTCATTGAATTATTTTTCATACTTTTATGCTGAAGCAAATAGAGTAAGTCCAAATTCAAATGATTTAGAATTGAGTTTAACTTTTTTTGAAAAGCAACTATTAAATAAAGTTGATTTTGAAGGAAATAAAGAGATAAATGATTCTACTTTATTAGAAAAAAGTGCTCTAAATATTGATACCTTCTATGAAGGATATGAAATGGCTCAAGCTAGTGAAAATATTAAAAATGCTTATTTTGAGAAAGGCTATTCCAATGTAGAAGTCTCTCCGAAATTAGTAGAGGATACTGAAAATAATACGGTCTCCTTATCTTTTAATATTACTGAGGGCAAACAAATTGTTGTTGGAGCAATAGAATTTGAAGGACAAAAAATAGAAGAGATAGAAATAACTGATAAATGTGTGGGCTGTACTCTTTGTGCAAAAAATTGTCCTGTAGATGCAATAGAAGGTGAGGCAAAAGAACAGCACGAAATAGATCAGGATAAATGTATTAAATGCGGAATATGTTATGATGTATGTAATGTAGATGGGGCCGTTAAAATTAAATATAGTGAAGAAGATGAGGATGAATAATATAAAATACTGAATATAAAAATACAGATTATTATTGCAGAGTATGATTAATAACGGGTAAAGGGAAATTCCCCTTTGCCCTTTATTTATGACAGACGGTTATAAAAATAGAAAAAAAAGGAATTTATATGG